>DATHAU010000585.1:0-5302 GCA_035296545.1 Microvirga sp. | reverse complement strand
CACTGGCCACCGCAAGTCTAACGCCCTCCCCACCACCATTCCGGGCGATGAACACGACGCCGGCTCCCTCCAGGGCCATTCGAAGGGCAGCAAGGGTTGGTGTTGTCGCCTCACCCTTCTCAGCCCTCAGAACCGTGTTTCTGTGAACCCCTGCGGCCTCAGCGAGACGATCAACAGTCCACCCTAGTAGGGCGCGACCAGCGCGCATTTGCGCGGGCGTGAGCATTTGGAACTAGAGACCTCAACTTCTGTGTGCAAAAAGTACCACAATGGTATTGATTGTGCAATTTGCATACGATTTCTCTATTGTACTGAATGCACATTGAAAGGGGTTTTCCACACGCCTTCTAGTCTGGTGGCCACCCCTGAGTTCCTCACCTTCCTGAATCAAGCCCGGCAGTCCAGCATCTTGGCCAAAGCCTGTCCTGCTAAGGCCGACCATTACAAGAGCTGCGCCAGGTATTGGCTGACGATGGCGCAGAAGGCTCAGGGCCCGCCGCTGCGCTAGCCTTCCTCCCCTTTCATCACTTGTCCTCAACCAACCTAATGGAGACGCGCCATGTCCATGGACCGTGAACGCTTGAGCCTTGTCTCACGTCAATCAATCTTCACAGCCGCCTTCGCTGGAGCCGCCCTTGCAGCATTCCCTATGAGCCTTGACGAGGCGGTCGAGCCCGATGAGGTCTTTGCCGCCATCGCGACCTACCAAGCTGCCTACGATGCTAACATACTAGCCTTTGACGCCGTCGATGCCGCTGAAGAGGCCATGAAGGCTGCTCGCAAAGGTGGTGATGCGGCCGCTCTCGTCCGCGCCGAGGAAGACCTAGCCAGGGCCGAGGCTGCCCAGGACGAAGCCCTGCAACGCGACCGTGCGGCGTGGTGGGACCTGACTCAAACCATTCCGGCCACCCTGGCCGGACTTCTCGCCTACGCCCGCTTCTTCGCGGATCGTCATGAGACCCTTCACGCGGAGCAAAGCTGCGGTGATGCCATGCAGACCATTGCCGAGACGCTCAAGGCTCTGATCAGCGCACCCGTTACCGCCTGACGCAGCACCCCACGACACTTGAGGAGGACTCCATCATGTTGAACGGACCCGTTTCGCACCGTCATCTTCCCGCGGCTTCGGCAGCGGCCCTCGCCAGCACGGCTGCAGTTACCACGCCGTCTGTCCTGGCCCAGGCTGCCACGCCCAGCCCCGACGCCGAGCCCCTGGCGATGGCACAGGAGTGGATCCAGGGCCACGAGCGTCTGTCCGATCTCTTTGAGGCTCAAAATCAGGCAGAAGGGCGCTATCACGAGGTGAGCCCCCAGATCCCAGACGAGACGATTGTCCGGGACAGCGACTTGGCCCAGGAGGAGGCTTACCATACGGGGCCGTACTGGTGCCCTGAGGGTTCCGGTCAGCGCCGTTACACGGAGGTGGCGATCCGGGAATTTCGCTCTGCGCCTCGGATGATGAATGTCTATAGCTTTGACCGCCCAGGAGAGACGTGGCTCCAAGCCCCAGAGCCAGAAGCCCAAGCACGAGCCGACGAGATCGTGGGACCAGTATCAGGCGCACCAGAAGATTACTCGGGAGCGTAGTGGATGCGAAGCGGCAGACCGCGCCGTAAAGGACCTCCTGAGCCACCTGCACGACCTTGAAGAACGGATTGCTCGCACAAGAGCACAGACGATTGAGGGGGTGATCTGGAAAGCGCGGATGGCTGAAGCCGATCCCTGCAACGACAATGGACTGGAAGACGATCTAGAGGACGTCTTGGAGGCGCGGGAGTCGACCGCGACCTTCATTGGACACTCCATCATTCTGGACATCTTGCGTTTGCATAGAGACCAGGAATGACCCGTGCCCAGTATCGCCGCTGGCGTCTCTACGCCGAGAGTCTAATCGAGCAGGCCATCAGCATCCTCGACACCCTCGACGGGGACGCTGATCGAGAGGATGGCTGGGATGCTGAGCCCAGCCTTGGGTGGACCAAAGATGGTCTCACAGGAGCGGACTACAGTATCTTGAACGTGGATTGCGAGCACGACTGCTCAGACCTGGAGCCTTACACTTCAGAACGAGCATGGGAGGTCCAACTAGCCCTGTGTGTAGGTTTGTGGACACACAGGCGGGCTGCGTAAATAAGGTAAAGAAATCAGCTAGTTAATTAAGGAAATGGCGGAGAGGGGGGGATTCGAACCCCCGATACGGTTGCCCGTATGCCGCATTTCGAGTGCGGTGCATTCAACCGCTCTGCCACCTCTCCGGAGGACCGATCCGGCGGCGAGACGGCTCGCGCTAAGGACCGGCTGGTTGAGGCGGGGTGGATATCATGGGCTTGGCGGCTCTACAAGCGCCAAAGAGCAGGTTTTCGATTGACAAAGGAGGGCGCAGGCCGTAGGTAAGCCTCCTTCATAGGTGGGCACGCGTGCCCGCCCATATTCATGCGGCGGCCAAGCCTGCCGTGAACCGAAACCGGAAACTGCCAAAAAGCCAGCCCTATGGGTCTCCCGTAGAGAGCTTGGGTTTGAACACGAGGATCAAGATGTTCGCAGTGATCAAGACCGGCGGCAAGCAATATCGCGTTGCCGCCAACGACGTCATCACCGTCGCCACGCTCGCGGGCGAGCCGGGCTCCCCCGTCACCTTCGACCAGGTTCTCATGGTCACCAACGACGGCGGCACCCAGGTCGGCGCGCCCCTCGTCCAGGGCTTCACCGTGGCAGGCGAGGTGGTGGAGCACACCCGCGGCGAGAAGGTCATCGCCTTCAAGAAGCGCCGCCGCCAGAATTCGCGCCGCAAGCGCGGGCATCGCCAGGACTACACCATGGTGCGGATCACCGAGATCCTCGGCCAAGGCCAGGCGCCCAGGGCTGCAGCTCAGAATACCACCAAGGCTGCGGCGCAAGACGCTGCGCCGGCCACCGCCGAATAAGCGGCGGCATCAAGAGAGGAACACGGGAGTAACCCATGGCTCACAAAAAAGCAGGCGGTTCGTCTCGCAACGGCCGCGACTCGGCAGGCCGTCGTCTGGGCGTCAAGAAGTTCGGCGATCAGCAGGTGCTCGCCGGCAACATCATTATTCGTCAGCGCGGCACGAAAGTGCACGCGGGCGTGAACGTGGGCATGGGCAAAGACCACACCCTCTTTGCCACCGCCAATGGCCGCGTCCGATTCCTGACGCGTCAAGGCCGAGCCTTCGTATCGGTTGTACCGGCCCAAGAGGCCGCAGAGTAAACGGCAGGAGCAAAACGAAGGAGCTCCCGCCGGCATCGCACCGACCCGGCGGATCAAGAGCTCCTACAAGTAGGCCCGAACGGCCGAGCTCAGATCCAGACAGGGGAGGTGGGATGTCCGCCTCCCCTTCGTCATTTTACGGGCCAAGGAGGCCCATTCGGATCGGAGCAAGACGATGTTTCCCGACCTCACCCGTGACGATGTTTTCCGCCTGGAGACCCGCCGCCTGTGGCTGCGCTGGCCCCGCCTTGCGGACGTGCAAGCCATCGTACGCCTCGCCGGTGAGAAAGCTGTCGCGGAGATGACGGCCCGAATTCCGCATCCCTATCACCCGGACGCCGCCGAGCGGTTCGTCTTCCAGTCCCGGCGCTCCAACGCGGATGGCGGGGGGCTCGCCCTCGTGATCACCCCCAAGGGCAAGCCCAACAGCCCCATCGGGGCGGTGAGCATCGGCCCCGAGCCGGACCTGGGAAAGCCGCATCTCGGCTACTGGCTCGGAACCCCCTGCTGGGGGCAGGGCTACGCCACCGAGGCGGCCCGGGCGCTCATCGACGCCTTTTTCGCCTATGGGGACGAGGACGAGCTCACCGCTTCCGCCCGGGTGATCAATCCGGGCTCCCGGCGGGTGCTGGAGAAGTGCGGCTTCGCCTATCAGGGCTCCGGCCTGGTGGAGCTGCCGGCCCGCGGCGGGCTCTATCCGGCCGACCATTTCCGCCTCGACCGGCGGGCCTGGGAGAGCCTGAAGAGCTGGGGCCATACGGGCCTCGTGCGCGAGCCGGCCCTCCTGGACGTGGAGATCGACCGCGGCATGTCGCTGGCGAGCTAGAGCCCCGTCCTTCAGGTGGATCCTATCAGAAGCGCTCCCGATGTTTTCGGGAGCGCTTGACGTCCCTGCGCGTTGCTCCCGCACGTCTTGTCCCGTAAAGGATGCGGGTTATGAAATTTCTCGATCAAGCCAAGATCTATATCCGCTCGGGCAACGGCGGCGCCGGCGCCGTGTCGTTCCGCCGTGAAAAGTTCATCGAGTTCGGCGGGCCGGACGGCGGCGACGGCGGCCGGGGCGGCGACGTGTGGGCGGAATGCGTCGAGGGTCTCAACACCCTCATCGACTACCGCTACCAGCAGCATTTCAAGGCCAAGACCGGCGGTCACGGCATGGGCAAGAACCGGGCCGGGGCCAAGGGCGCGGACGTGGTGCTGAAGGTGCCGGCCGGCACCGAGATCCTGGACGAGGACGGCGAGACCGTCATCGCCGACATGACCCATGTGGGCCAGCGCGTCCTGCTGGCCAAGGGCGGCAACGGCGGCTTCGGCAACGCCTATTTCACCACCTCCACCAACCGCGCCCCGCGCCGGGCCAATCCCGGCCAGGAGGGGCAGGAGCACACGCTGATCCTGCGCCTCAAGCTCATCGCCGATGCAGGGCTCGTGGGGCTTCCCAATGCGGGCAAGTCCACGTTTCTGGCCGCCGTCACCTCGGCCAAGCCCAAGATCGCCGATTATCCCTTCACGACCCTTCATCCGGGGCTCGGCGTGGTGCGGGCCTATAACCGGGAATTCGTGCTGGCGGACATTCCGGGCCTGATCGAGGGCGCCTCCGAGGGCGTGGGCCTGGGCGACCGTTTCTTGAGCCACGTGGAGCGCTGCCGGGTGCTGCTGCACCTGGTCGAGGGCGCGGGCGGGGATGCGGGCGAGGCCTACAAGACCGTGCGCCACGAGATCGAAGCCTATGGCCATGGGCTGGCGGAGAAGCCGGAGATCGTCGCCCTCTCCAAGGCCGACGCCCTCGACGAGGACACCCTCAAGGAGCAGCTCAAGCGGCTCAAGAAGGCCTGCCGGCGGACGCCCTACGTGATCTCCGCCGCCTCCGGACAGGGGGTGCAGGAGGTGCTGGGGGCGCTTCTCTCGGTGATCGACGAGACCAAGGCCGAGGAAGAGCCCCGGGACGCCCGGGAGGAGTGGCATCCGTGAGTCCCCACATCGGCCAGTTCCGCCGCGTCGTTCTGAAAGTGGGCTCCTCGCTCCTGGTGGACCGGGCGCGGGGCCGGCTGAACCATGCCTGGCTGGCGGCGCTGG
>DATHAU010000584.1:0-2544 GCA_035296545.1 Microvirga sp. | reverse complement strand
CAGGAGGGTCTTGCCGCAGCCGATGGTGGGCCGCCCCAGCCACAGGCCCATATGGCTCGCGATGCCGATGCGGCGGGGATGGGCGATGCCCATGCCGTCGAACAGGAACACGTCCGGCTCCGCCTTCAGCTTTTCGAAGGCCTCCTCCAGCACCGGCCCCTCGCGAAAGCTCAGCAGGCCGGGCACATAGGGAAAGGGCGTCGGACGCCGGGCCAGCACCGTCTCGACGGGCAGGAAGCCTGGATAGGTGACGACCACGACAGCGGCCTGGGACTGCTCGTTCTTCACGCTCACGTCGACCCCCGCCACGAGGCCGATCCCGTCGAGGTCGATGGGCCGGTCGGAGACCACCTCGGTTCTCAGCTCCTGCTGGAGCGCGATGGCCTCGGCGGGGGAGAGGTCCCAGGAATGGCGGCGGCTGATCTGCATGGGGCGGGGTTCGAAGGTGACGCCAGGCTCAACGCCCCAGGACCGGGAACGATCCGCCCGACGCGGGGCAGGCCCGGCCCCCGGCGGCGGCCCTTATGGCCAAGCCTATGCGGGGCTTAGGGAAAACCCCTTAGGGGGTTGATCTGAATGGTTCCGCGGGCCCTATGGGTGTACGTCCTTGCCTCGACAGACATCAGTCATGAATCACGAGGAAATCATGTCGACCGCCCTCGCCAAGAAAGGTCTCGCGCCGCGCGAGCCGAAAACCGGAAACTCGCTTCTCCCGAAGCGCGCCGCAGCGGGCCTCCTGGCCCTCGGGGCCGCCTTTGCCTGGACGCTGCCCGCCCAGGCCCACGTGAAGTGGTTCGCCCCCTACATCGTCGATGCGGCCCCGCAGCCCATCATGGCCACGCTCACCAATGTCTGGTTCTGGACCGGCATCGGCCTCGTGCTCGCCTTCTTCCTGGCCGCCATCACGGTGGAGCGCACGGCGGTGGGCCGGGGCATCCTGTCCGGCCTCGACCGGGTGAGCGCTCCCCTGTGGAGCCGCTCCGACGACTTCATGCGCGTGTCCATCGGGGCGTTCTTCGTGGCGATCTTCGCGGTGGGCGGCATCTATCTCACGCCCGACCTGAAGACGGGCTCGGAGATCATCTCCTGGGCGCAGCTCCTGATCGCGGCCTGCGTGTTCTCGCGCCGGACCATGCCGATCGCGGCGGCCGGCATCATCGCCCTGTGGGTGGTGGCCCTTCGCGAATACGACTTCTTCCATCTGCTCGACTACCTGGCGCTGGGCGTCGCGGTCGCCGCCTACCTGGTGCTGGCCTCCGCCAAGGATCCCAAGTGGCGCGCCCGCCGCTTCCTGGTTCTGCGCTGGGGCATCGCCATTGCGCTCATGTGGTCGAGCCTGGAGAAGTTCGCCTATCCCAACTGGTTCCATCCCCTCGTGGAGGAGAGGCCCTTCCTGACCTTCGGGATGCCCCGCGACGTGTTCATCCCCATGGCGGGCGTGGCGGAATTCACCCTGGGCTTCGGCCTGCTCTGGACCCCCCTGGTGCGCCGCCTCTCCGCCGTGTCCCTGCTGCTGATCTTCTTCACGGCGGTGTATCCCTTCGGCCGCATCGACCTCGTCGGCCATGCCCTGATCATGGCGGCCCTGTTCCTGGTCGCCGCCGATCCCTGCCGCGAGGCCAAGGCCATTGCCGTGAAGATGCCCAACGCCCTGCCGCGCTTCGGCAGCCTGGCCTCCGTTCCTGCGGGACTGGCGGTTGCCCTCGTGGTGCTCGTCACCGGCTACTGGGGCCTCCATGGGGTGTTCTATGGAACCGAAGGAGCGGCCGGGCAGGCCACCGAGCTGACCACCCACTCCCACAGCAAGGAATATCCCCACGGGCCGCAGCCGACCCCTCCGGGAAACCCCGGCCACCACTAGCAGGGATCGAGCCGGGCCGCTTGTCACGGCCCGGCTTGATTTTTCGCAATGACTCATGGATCGGGACAGGCGCATGACGCTCCTGTCCCGTCGCGCTGAGAAAAGGAGAGCGGCCTTGGTCCATTCCGCGGAAGGACGCAGCATACCGATCGTCACCCCGGCCGAGGGCGTGTCGGAGGCCCTGATCCGGCAGCTGGTGGAAACCTTCTATGGGCGGGTGATCCGCGATCCCGAACTCGGCCCGATCTTCCATCAGGCCCTGTCCGGCCGCTGGAGCGCCCACCTGGCGCTCATGGCGGACTTCTGGTCCTCGGTCGCGCTCAGGACGGGGCGCTACGGCGGCAAGCCCCACGCGGCCCATGCGGGGCTCGCCCTCACGCCCGAGCTGTTCGCCCGCTGGCTTGAGCTGTTCGAGGCGACCGCTGCGGAGATCTGCGAGCCCGACGCGGCGGCGTTCTTTGCGGATCGGGCGCGGCGCATCGCCGAGAGCCTGCAGATCGGCCTCGGCATCGGCCCGAAGGCGCTTCGGCTCGTTTAGAGCATTTTTCGGCGAAGTGGATCCGGTTCGCCGTCAAAAAATGCGGAGCATCCAAGAAGAGAGCTGATTCCATGCAAGTGGAAACAGCTCTAGCCGATCTTCTCCGCAAGCAGCCCTTCGACAAATCCCGACAGGCCCACGAGCC
>DATHAU010000583.1:0-1510 GCA_035296545.1 Microvirga sp. | reverse complement strand
GGCGAGCCGCGCGCCGGCGTCCTTGACCACCTCGCTCAGACGCTTGAGGCCTCTGAGCGTCTTGGGATGGAGATCGTGCGCCTCGTCGACGAACAGGGCCGCAGGCTTCCTTCCTTTGCGGGGACTATCAGGAATTCCGTGTACGGCGGGCGGATTGAACCTCAGCCGGCCATGGCCTTGGTGAAGCGCTCGCTGAAGAGCACGGCGAACTGGGCCTTGGCCATCGCCCACTCGCGAGGCGGCATCCTCCACTCCCTCTCGGCGCGGTTCAAGACCAGGAAGAGCAGCTTCAGGGCGGCCTCGTCAGTCGGGAAGTGGCCCCTGGCCCGGACCGCCCGCCGGAGCTTGGAGTTGAGCGCCTCGATGGCGTTCGTGGTGTACAGCAGCCGCCGGACCTCGGCCGGGAAGGCGTAGAACGGCACGACCTCGCCCCAGGCCCGGCGCCAGCTCTGGGTAATGGCGGGGTATTTCCGGCCCCAGGACCCCTCCTCGAAGGCGGCGAGCGCAGTCTCGCCGGCAGCAGCGTCGACCGCACGGTAGATGTCCCTCAGCGCCGCGGCCACGGCCTTGCGGTCCTTGTAGGCGACGAAGGCCAGGCTCTGGCGCAGCAGATGGACGATGCAGGTCTGGACGGTTGCCTCAGGGAAGACGGCCAGGATCGCCTCGGGGAAGCCCTTCAGGCCGTCGACGACCGCGATCAGCACGTCCTCGACGCCTCGGTTCCTGAGCTCGTTCATGACCCGCAACCAGAACTTGGCACCCTCGTTCTGCTCGAGCCACAAGCCCAGGATCTCCTTGCTGCCGTCGGCCCGGACACCCAGGGCGATGTGGACCGCCTTGTTCCTGACCAGCCCTTCATCGCGGACCTTGACCCTGAGCGCGTCGAAGAAGACTAGGGGATAGACGGCCTCCAGCGGCCGAGCCTGCCAGGCGGCGATCTCCTCGAGCACCGCATCCGTCACCGCGCTGATCAGGTCCGGCGAGACGTCGATGCCGTAGAGATCATGCAGGTGGCCGACGATCTCCCGGCTGCTCATGCCCCGGGCGTACATCGAGACGATCTTGTCGTCGAAGCCGGGAAAGCGGCGCTGGTACTTGGCGAGCAGCTGCGGGTCGAAGGTCGACTGCCGGTCGCGCGGCACCTCCAGCTCGATCTTGCCGGTGTCGGTGATGACGCTCTTGCGGCCGTAGCCGTTACGGCTGTTGCTGACGCCTCCCTCGCCGGCGAGGTGGTGGTCCATCTCCGCGTTGAGCGCCCGCTCGGCCAGGGCCTTCTTCAACTCTTCGAGAAGGCTGTTCGGATCGAAGGCCGTCTTCGGATCGGCGCCGGCCAGCAGCTGATCGAGGAGGGCGTCGGGGATTTTCGGTTCTTTGCGTCGCGGCATGTCGGGGCTCCTTTGCTCCCATCATGCCCGCTCACACACGAAATTCCCGACAGGGCCGATGTCGACGCCACGGCGCTGCGCCGGGTGCTGGAGGTGGTGCGGGGCCTGGCATGATCGCGGTCCCG
>DATHAU010000582.1:0-2488 GCA_035296545.1 Microvirga sp. | reverse complement strand
CAACCATCCAGCTTCGCGGCGGTTCCGGCCGTGGAGGAATAAGCCTTTGCAGCCCTGCCGGGGCCCTTGAACGAGGCTGCTCCAGTGCGCGCGCTTTGGACGAAAGTGACGCAGGCCCTCATGGTTCCATGGTATTTTGTGAACTATTATTTAGGATTATCATTAAATTGCTATCCGCCCCCCAAATAAGGGGCGTCGCCAATAAGCAAATATTTATTCAATATGGCTTTCGATAGCTGAAGATCAGGGGCTTTCCGTGCAGAATTTCGACCAGAATCCATTGTCTCCCCTTGTCCTCGACAATGGATACGCAAAGGACGCGTCCGCAGCGGCGCCGGCACCGGGCTCCACCGATGCGCCCGCTTTCCGGAAAGCGATCCTGGCGAAACTGGCCTACGCGGTCGGCAAGGACCCCGCCCATGCCACGGATCGCGACTGGTTCGTGGCCACGGCGCTGGCGGTTCGGGATCACGCCATCGACCACTGGACGGCCTGCAAGTCGCGGAACCAGGCGGCCCAAAAGCAGGTCTGCTATCTCTCGTTGGAATTCCTGATCGGACGGCTCCTGTTCGACACCTTGAACAACCTTCGCCTGACCGAGACCGCCCGGGAGGCCCTGGCCGGGCTGGGGGTGGACCTCGACGATCTGCGGGCCGTCGAGCCGGATGCGGCCCTCGGGAACGGTGGCCTCGGCCGGCTTGCAGCCTGCTTCATGGAAAGCATGGCCAGCCTGGAAGTGCCTGCCTACGGCTACGGGATTCGCTATGAGCACGGCCTGTTCCGTCAGGTCATCGTGGACGGACGGCAGCACGAAGTTCCCGAGGACTGGCTCGCCCGCGCCAACCCCTGGGAGTTCGAGCGCTCCGACGTGATCTATCCGGTCGGCTTCGGAGGCGCGGTCGAGGAGATCCGGGCGAACGGCTCGGCCGTCGCGGTCTGGAGACCGGCCGAAACCGTCCAGGCCGTGGCCTACGATACGCCGGTCGTGGGCTGGCGCGGGCGCCATGTGAACTCGTTGCGGCTCTGGTCGGCCCGGGCCGCCGAGCCCCTGCGCCTGGACGCCTTCAATTCCGGCGACCATGTGGGCGCCCTGGCCGACCGGGCTCGCCTCGAGGCGATCTCCCGCGTGCTCTATCCAGGCGATGCGACGGAAGCCGGACGGGAGTTGCGCCTGCGGCAGGAGTTCTTCTTCACCTCCGCCTCGCTGCAGGACCTGCTGGCCCGCCATATCCGCCTGCACGGCGACCCGCGCAGCCTGCCCGACTACGCCGCGATCCAGCTCAACGACACCCATCCGGCCATCGCGGTGGCGGAGCTGATGCGGCTCCTCGTCGACGAGCACCGACTCCCCTGGGAGGAGGCCTGGACGGTCACGACCGGGACGTTGAACTATACGAACCACACGCTCATGCCCGAGGCCCTCGAGCGCTGGCCCGTGTCGCTGATGGAGCGGCTCCTCCCGCGCCATCTCCAGATCATCTACCGGATCAACTGGCAGCACCTCGAGCCCCTGGTCCATCGCTCGGCCGACAACGATTTCATCAGGTCCGTCTCGATCATCGACGAGGAGAGCGGACGGCACGTGCGCATGGGCCATCTGGCCTTCGTCGGCGCCCACAAGGTCAACGGCGTGTCGGCGCTCCACACCGGCCTGATGCGCCAGACCGTGTTCCGGGACCTGCACGCGCTCTACCCGGCGCGCATCGTCAACAAGACCAACGGCATCACCTTCAGGCGATGGCTTCACCAGGCGAACCCCGCGCTGACCCGCCTCCTGGTGGGGGAACTGGGCGAAGGGGTCCTGGACAACCCGGACGTGCTGGTCCGCCTGGACGGGCTGGCGGACGACGCCGCGTTCCAGAACCTGTTCAGGAAGCAGCGCGCCGTGTCCAAGGCCCATCTGGCCAAGATCGTCGCCGAGCGGACCGGCGTTCAGGTCGATCCGGGCGCCCTGTTCGACGTCCACATCAAGCGCATTCACGAGTACAAGCGGCAACTCTTGAACATCCTTGAGACGGTGGCGCTCTACGACGCCATTCGGGCCGAACCCGACCGGGACTGGGCGTCGAGGGTCAAGATCTTCGCCGGCAAGGCCGCCGCCAGCTACCATCAGGCGAAATTGATCATCAAGCTCGCCAACGACGTGGCAGGGGTGGTCAACGCCGATCCGGTAGCGGCGGGCCGCCTGAAAGTCGTGTTCCTGCCCAACTACAATGTCAGCCTGGCCGAGGCCATCATCCCGGCGGCCGACCTGTCCGAGCAGATCTCCACCGCCGGCATGGAGGCCTCGGGCACCGGCAACATGAAGCTCGCCCTCAACGGGGCCCTGACGATCGGCACCCTCGACGGCGCCAACGTGGAGATCCGCGACCACGTGGGCCCGGAGAACATCACGATCTTCGGTCTCACCACCGCGGAGGTGGAGAGCCGCCTGCGCGCCGGCTACGACGCCCGCGCCGCGATCCAGGCTTCGCCCCGGCTCACCCTC
>DATHAU010000581.1:0-6280 GCA_035296545.1 Microvirga sp. | reverse complement strand
GCCGCCCCGAGCCCGGCGGTGCGGGGATCCGCGTCGAAGTCCTCGACCACCACCGGATGACCGGCCTGAAGATCGGCCTCGAAGGCGGCCGCATAGCTGGCGAGGTGGTAGCGTCCGGCGATGGACGCGACGGAGTCCGGGCGCCAGTCGCCCTCGATGGCCACATAGGCCTCGTCGCCCTCCGCTTCGACCTCCCCGTAGCCGACGCGGCCCGCCCCCAGGTGCTCCCCCAGCATCCGCGCAACGCCCGCCATGATGGCCCGGGGATCGGACAGCTGGCGCAGGGCGTCCCCCAGGGCCACCAGGAAGGCCTGCCGGCGCTCGGCCAGCACGCGCTCGGTGGTCTCGACCACGATGGCCATGACGCCCGCGGGCGCGCCGCTCTCGTCGAGCACCGGCGAATAATCCAGGTTCATCCAGACCTGCTCGGGCTCCCCGCTGCGGTGGAGCGTGAGTTCCTGGTCCCGGAACGCGAGGGTGCCGCCGGCCAGGCCCACCTTCATCACATGGTCGTTGAAGGCGGCGATCTCGGGCCAGCCCTCCCGCACCTTGCTGCCGAGAAGCCGGGGGTGGCGGCCGCCTGCGAAGACCGAATAGGCGTCGTTGTAGATCATGACGCCGTCCTCGCCCCACAGGGTCACGATGGGAACGGGCGACAGGAGGATCGTGCGAACCGTCGTCTTCAGGCTCTCCGGCCAGGCCTCGATCGGGCCGAGCGAGGTGGAGGCCCAGTCATGGGCGCGCGCCAGAGCGCCGGTCTCGCCGGCGGCGGCCGGGAAGGCGGTCTCCATCGACGGGGCCTGGGCGACGGACAATGGCGGCTCCCCTGCGGTCGCGCGTGAACGGCGCTCGAACCGGATGCTGCCTAGGGCATCTAGGGGAGAATCGTCACGAAGGGAATACGGTCAGGCCCGCCATGCCGCGACAGAAGGCATCGCCGCGGCAGGCCCCCTCCCCCGGCGGCCCGTCACTCCAGCTTGATGCCGGCGGTGCGGATCACCTTCTCCCACTTGGCGCCCTCCTCCTGCACATAGGCCGCCATCTCGGCCGGGGAGCTCTGGAGCACGTCGATGCCCGCCCCCACCAGCTTGTCGCGGATCTCCGGGTTGCCCACGGCGCGCCTATAGGCCTCGTTGAGCCGGGCGACGATCGCGGGCGGGGCGCCCGCAGGCGCCGCGATCCCCTGCCAGGCCCAGGCCTCGAAGCCGGGGTAATCGGCGGCGACCGGGGGAACGCCGGGAAGGCCCGAGAAGGCTCCGGGCGCTGCCACCGCGATGGCCCGCACGGGGCCGGAGAGCTGGGAGCGGGCGGTGGCGAAGTCGATGAACATCATGTCCACCTGCCCTCCCACGAGATCCTGCACGGCGGGCGCCGCGCCGCGGTAGGGCACATGGGTCAGCTTGATCCCGGCCGCCTGGGACAGGAGCTCGGTGGCGAGATGGAAGGGGCTTCCAACGCCGGGCGTCGCATAGTTGATCCCGCCCGGATTGGCCTTGGCCGCCGCGATCAGCTCCTGGACGGATGCCGCCTTCACCTTGTTGGCGTTGACGAGGAGCACGAGGGCGAAGCGCCCGGTGAGCGAAATCGGGCTGAAATCCTTGTAGGGATCGAAGGGCAGCCTGGCGTAGAGGGTGCGGTTGGTGGAGAAGGTCGCCGTGTCGCCGAGCAGGAGGGTGTAGCCGTCCGGCTCCGCCCGGGCCACCGCCTCCGCGCCGATATTGGTGCCCGCGCCGGGCCGGTTCTCGACCACGAATTGCTGCCCGAGCAGGCGGCCGATCTCGGCGAACACCAGGCGGGCGAAGAAGTCCGTGCCGCCGCCGGCCGCATAGGGCACGATCACCCGGACCGGCCGCGAGGGGTAGTCGCCCTGGGCCGAGGCGGACCAGGGCCCAAGGGCCGACGCCGCCGAGGCGGCGGCCATGCTCACGAGAAGGGTCCGGCGGGTCTGGGTCATGGCGCGTTCTCCGAGGGGGCGGCCATGGCGGCCTCGCCCGCAATGCTGTTCCACATAGGGAGCCCGGAGGCCGCGACCAGAGCCCCGAGGCCCATGAGGCGCGGCAGGGCTCTCGCCGGGCGAAGGGCCCGAGGGGGACCTCCCGCGGCGGCGTCCCCTAACCGGAGACCTGCGCCTCGATGGCGTGGCTCTTTGCAAGGTCGGGCACCTCGGTGGGCCGCCGCTTGGCGAGATCGAAGCTGTCGCCGGAGCTCAGCACATGCATGCGGATGTCGTACATGGAGAGGGAGCGCTCGGGCCGGGCCTCGGCGATGTTGGAATGGGTCACCCCCGCCCCGTCCACCACGTAGACGCAGCCGCTGCCGATCACCTCGAATCGCTCGTCCTCCAGGACCAGGGCGGTGTCCTCGTCGATGCCGATGCCCAGCTCGCGCGGGTTGTGGGCCACGGCGCCGAACAGGCGGCCGAAGCGCCCCCGCTCGGCGAAGTGCTGGTCGATGATCACGTTCCGCACGAGGCCCAGCCCCGGGGCCATGTGCAGGTCGCCGATCTTGTAGGATTCCCCGCTCGTGCCCTTCACCAGCATGGTCTCGCTCATCACCGACGCGCCCGCCGAGGTGCCGGCCAGAAGCCCGCCGCGCTCATGGATCTCGCGCACCCGCTGCTCCACCGGCGTATCGCCGATCTGGCTCGAAATCCGCAGCTGGTCGCCCCCCGAGAAGAACACCCCGGCGGCTCCGTCGAACAGGCGCAGCTTGTCGGGGTCGAGGGTCTCGGCGCGGTCCTTCACGTAAAGCTCCACGAGGTCCGTCACCCCGAGATCGGCGAAGGCCTTGGCGTAGGCGTCGAAATAGCCCTCGGGCTCATGGGAGGCCACGGTGGCGAGGACGAGCCTGCCGCCGTCGAGATGCTTGGCGACCTCGCGCAGGATGACGCGCCTGCCCTCCTTGTCCTCGCCGCCGCCGATGATGACGAGCGGCCCCTTGGACCTTTTCCTTGCGCGTTCGGTCATGATGTCGGTCTGTCTCCCCGTCTGAGGATGGGTTCGGGCAAGGCGGATAGATGGAGCGCGCGCAGCCGCGCGCCAGATCGCGTCCCGGCGCGCCGCGCCGGTGCGGGCTTCAGGCGCGCCTGCGCCAGGAGCCCCCCTGCCCGTCGGCCTGCTCGACCTCCACGTCGAAGCGGGCCTCCGGCGGGATGCGGAAGTCGAGCACCTGCCGCCACATGGCCTCCACGTCCGTGGGGGTGAGCACCACCAGATCGCCCGGCTGCGCCCTCCGGAGGCAGAGCTTTGCGGCCTCGTCCTCGTCGAGGATGCGGGTGATCCGCTCCTCCGGGAACCCTGCCGAGAGCGCCCCTTCGGCCAGCAGCGTGACGATCTCGCCGGGCTTGCGGCCGCGCCGGGCGGGATCCTCCCGGAAGATGATCTCGTCGAAATAGCGCGCCGCGAGCGCGCCCATCTCGCGCATGTCCTCGTCGCGCCGGTCGCCGGGGATGTTGATCATGCCGATCACGCGCCGGTGGCGCGGGCGCATCTTCAGGATCAGCTCGCCCAGGGCCTTCAGGCCCGCCGGGTTGTGGGCGTAGTCGAGGATGACCCGGAAGCCGTGCCCGTCGAACACGTTGAGCCGCCCCGGGTTCTGCTCGAAGGAGGTGCTGTAGGTGGACAGGGCCATGCGGATGACCTTCACGGGAACGCCCGCAGCATGGGCCATGGCGATGGCGCCAAGGGCGTTCTGCACGTTGAACTCGGCGAGCCCGTCCAGGGTCGCGGGAATTTCGGCCGCCCGCATCAGGTGAATGGCGTCGCCCTCGTCGTGGATCACGATCTCGCCGCCGGGAATGGAACCCGGCTCGCGCACCACCGCAAGCCCGCCATCCTCGATGTGCTCGCGCAGGAAGTCGGGCATGTCCGCGCCGCCGCGCAGGGAGAAATAGGCGATCCTCCCGCCGGCGCGGCGGCGCATGCCCGCCGCGATGGGATCGTCCGCGTTGAGGATGCTCGTGCCGTTGCGGTGCACCGCCTCCACCACCACGGACTTGACCCAGCCGAGATCCTCGAGGGTGTCGATGCCCTTGAGCCCCAGGTGATCCGGCTGCACGTTGGTGACGAGGCCGATGTCGCATTCCGAAAAGCCCAGCCCCTCGCGCAGGATTCCGCCGCGGGCGGTCTCCAGCACCGCCACGTCCACGGACGGATCGCGAAGCACCGCCCTGGCGCTCCAGGGGCCCGAGGCGTCCGCCTCCACCACCCGGTCGCCGTTCACGTAGATGCCGGTGGTGGAGGTCAGGCCCACGTTCAGCCCGTGGGCGCGCAGGATGTGGCCGATCATGCGGGAGGTGGTGGATTTGCCGTTGGTGCCCGTGATGGCGAGAACCGGAATCCGCGTCGGCGCGCCCCGCGGAAACAGCATGTCGATCACCGCCCGCGCCACGTTGCGGGGCCGCCCTTCCGAGGGCTGCAGGTGCATGCGGAAGCCCGGGGCCGCATTCACCTCGATGATGCCGCCGCCGGTCTCGCGAACCGAGCGGGCGATGTCGGGCGCGATGAAGTCGATGCCGGCCACGTCCAGGCCGATGACCCGCGCCGCCCGCCGGGCGATGAGGGCGTTTTCCGGGTGGATGTCGTCGGTGCGGTCCACGGCGGTGCCCCCCGTCGAGAGGTTGGCCGTGTCGGACAGGAAGACCACCCGGCCAGGGGCGGGCACGCTCTCCGGGCTCAGGCCCGCCTTCGCCAATATGCCCCGCGCATGATCGTTGATCTTGATGCGCGTCATCACGTTCTCATGGCCCTCGCCCCGGCGCGGATCCCGGTTCACCTCGTCCACCAGCGCCTCGATGCTGCGCGCGCCGTCGCCCACCACGTGGGCCGGGACGCGCTCGGCAACCGCCACCACCTCGCCGTTCACCACGAGGATGCGGTGGTCCTTTCCCTTGAAGCAATGCTCGACGATCACGCGCCGGCTGTGGCGCGCCGCCTCCTCGAAGGCCTGCGTCACCTCCTCGGGCGTGGACAGGTCGATGCTGACGCCGCGCCCATGGTTGCCGTCGAGGGGCTTCACCACCACCGGGTAGCCGATCCGCTCGGCGGCGCGCACGGCGTCCCCCGCATGGCGCACCACGTCGCCCCGGGGCACCGGCAGGCCGGCGGCGGACAGAAGGCTCTTGGTGAGGTCCTTGTCGCCCGCCGCGTCCGTGGCGATCTGCGAGGTCAGGCTGGTGATGCTGGCGCGGATGCGCTTCTGGTGGCGGCCGGTTCCCAGCTGCACCAGGCTCTGGTCGTCCAGGCGCAGGACCGGGATGCCGCGCCGCTCGGCCTCCTGCGCCAGCGAGAGGGTCGTCGGGCCAAGGGCCCTGCGGCGATACACGGACTTGAGCGCCTTGAGGGCCGCCTGGAGATCGAAGGCCTGCTGCAAGGCGGGCTCATCCTGGTCGCGGTAGATCCGGTCGAGCCCTTTCGCCCCCTGAAGCTCGGAGGGCAGCAGGGACTCCACGAGCTGCAGGGCGAGGCGGCCCGCCAGGAGCCCGAGCTCCTCCTCGCGATAGGCGTACATGACGTTGTAGACGCCCTCCTCGCCGCGGACCGAGCGCGTCTTGCCGCGGGTCACGCGGGGGCCCGAGAGGGACTGCAGTTCGAGGGCGATGTGCTCGGCCACGTGGCCGATCCAGGTGCCCTCCTCGAGGCGCCGCACGAACCCTCCCGGCCGGCGGAAGCAGCAGCCGTGCCCGTGCAGGCCGGGGAGAACCGCGAGCAGGCGCTCGGCGAACCCGGGCAGGCGGTTGGACGGCCAGGCTTCCAGGCTGCCGAGATCGAGCTTGATCCGGATCATGGGCGTGAGGCTGTAGAGGTGCGGGCCCCGGTAGACGCCCCGTTCGATCACCCGCATGGGGCGCGCCGTTCCCGGCGCAGGCAATGGAGCATCGTGGTTCTGTTTCCGGTCATGGGGTTGGCTCATGGCCTCCGGAGAGCGAGAATCGTAGCCCATGTGATTGAGGCTCCTGTCAGCGGGACGGGGAGCCGGTGGCGGCGTCATGCACGCCGCCACCGTTCAACCTCGCCGATGAACGATCGAATGATGAAAGAGCGTGCCGATTGCACCAAGTGCGGGCCAATTCATGAGCCGTTCAGTTTGTTCCCTTCAGCCCCCAAGACTCCTCTTGGGGAAGGGCATAAATTAACATAAGTTATTCTGTATTCGGCGGGCGTGATCTTGCCGTTGCTGGAATCGTTACTGTGACGGCGGCCTGGACCGCGAAGCCGGGCAGGACCCGAACTCCGCGCCTGCGGCGCGGGCCCCTTGTGAAAACGGGGCGCCCGACGGGCGC
>DATHAU010000580.1:0-11001 GCA_035296545.1 Microvirga sp. | reverse complement strand
CGGGAACCGGCGTGTGGGCAGGACATGCCCACTGGCAATCCACCACCTTGTGAAAATAATCCGGGTTCCGGATGTCCGTCGGCGGCAGGCCCTCTCGGGAGCCCTGTTTCTCTTGGTCAAGCTGTTCCATCTGCATTGCCGGGTGCGCACTCTCAGACATCGACGCGTCTCCGCCCGCATAGTGCGGGAGTTCTCATACGAAATAAAGTGCACAAAAAATGGGCCTGGGCGATCTAAGATTACGACTTACCCCTTTTCCGAACGGAAAACTTTGGCGCGTCGATGGGCTCTCACACTGCACCAAGGGGCGATATCGCTAATCAAGAGCGGTTTGGATGCTCCCGCCCGCCTGCTGTATTGGCCCCTCATCCCCGACCTGTACCAATCTGCTCGGTAGGGGGCCGCAAGGCGATCTCAGCCTCATCGAGAGGCACTTCGAGCGGCCCAGCTCCTGCCCCACAGCGGAATGGCCCTGGAACCGAGCGAGATCCCTGAAATCCGGTCGGGCCTTCAGGCTGCTGACGCTTGGATCGGTTGAGCTGACGCTGAGTCAGATTGCGCGCCCAACCGCGCTTTCCTCAGGTCAAGGCAGCGATGCCCAGCAGCAGCGCAATAGCAACTGTCAGTTGAAGCCTCAGAGACGTGTACCAGCGGGGAGCAAGACCTTGACGCACCGTCGCCACGTCATACGCAAGAAGACCGATGAACCCGATGAGGAGCCCGATCAAACCCGGTTGGTTCGGAACAAGCAGGCAGAGGAAGCCAAGGAGCGATGGCAGGACGGAGACCGAGTACCGTGAAAACGGTGAGTAGCCGCTTTCGCTCCGGGGCAGCAGCAGACCCCATTGAGCGCCGCCGAGGAAGGACAGGATGCAGGCTCCATAGGCACGAAGCGCCCATGCAGGGTCCGAAGTCCAAAGGGGGATGTCAAGCGCGGTGGCCGTGGTCAGCAGCGCAAAGGGGATAACGCCTGCCCAACCCAGGATCAGAGCGGGTCGCGGGATGGCATCTGTCACCGGCATCACAGTTCCTAAGGGGCATTATGGCAGAGTACAAGATGTACAGCTGGGAGCTGAGCCTCGATGTCCGTATCGCAGTCGTTCGATGCGCTCCCGCCGCGTTGATGCCAAAACTGCACAAGCCGACGTCGGCGGACGCTTATCGTTTGTTGTATCATGACCCAGGACTCGGCGCCTGCGGGAACGGGCCTGATCGCGTGTGGTAGGAACGGGCATGGGCAGCGCTCGCAAAGTCACATGCGCACCATGGAGATTCCGCTCGCGAGAATGACGCCGACGGCGACAATGAAACTGACAAAGAAGGTTGGAAAGCCGTCCCGCTTGTTGTGGGCGATTCCTGTTTTGACGGCGTTCCTCCAGCGATGAAAGGTTTCCTGGCGTCGAGCCCACGCGAGCTGTGCCGGTGTCAGAGGCGTACCGGCAGCTTCTTCGCAGGTGCCGAGCATGGCCATGCCCGGATCGAACGCTTCGGTTTTGTCGCCGGTGGCGCCGCTGTCGATATCCGCCTTCAGCATGGCAGCCGTTGGACTGTCGGAATCCGGCGGCTGATCGATTGGATTGATGGTGTGTGTCGGGGGAATATCGGATGTTGTCATGAAACATGCCTGATGAATTCGGGAGCACGGTTGCAGCCTTTCGGGCGCCCGCGATGTCGAACAACCCATCTGCCGTGGCAGGGTTCCGACGCACACTCTTGCTGAAGCAGCAAAACTCCGCACAAAGAAGTGAGCCGGGAATTCTCGATTGGACGGATGAAGAATGGGACCATTGCAGCAGGCCTTGCTTGTGATCTGGCGTACACAACTGGTGGAGGCGCGCAAACTTCCGGCACCCTGCGGCGGTCTGCCGCCGGTGGCCTGCCAAACCGGAAGCGGCTCATGGCGGTTGCTCACCTGAGCGCAACTTCCCCAAGAGATCATAGCGATGCACCAGGTCAGGCCAGAGCAGCCGAAAGCCCCCCGTCACCAGCCCGCGTACACGCCTGACGAACGATCCGAGCCTTCCCGTCCGGGAGAACTTCACAGGTCGGTACAACCCGAGCAGGGAAGCAGAGCGCGGCCCGTGCGGGGCCTGCCGAGTACCGCAGCGGTCATGGGCCATCCCATTCACCCGATGTTGATCCCGTTCCCGATCACCTTCCTGACCGCGGCTCTCGCTACCGACGTTGCAGCGCGTACGACCGAGGATCCCTTCTGGTCCCGCACTTCGCGCTGGATGCTTGGCGCGGGCATTGTCACAGGGCTCCTTGCCGGCGCGGTGGGAGCGATCGACTACTTCACGATCCGCCGCGCCCGGGAGAAGTCCGTCGGCAAGCTTCACGCCTATGGCAACCCGATCGCCCTGGGGCTCGCAGCCGCCAACCTGGCGATGCGGCAGAAGGGCCAGGCGGACGCTCTGCCGGGTACGGCCGAGATCGCCCTGTCGACGGCAACGGCGGCATTGCTCGGCGTAACGGGCTGGGCCGGTGCGGAGCTGTCGTACCGCCACATGGTGGGTGTTGCCGGCCATGGGGATCAGCACACCGAGGAGGAGAAGCGCTACGTGCCGTGAGTGAGCTTCAACTCACGGCCGCAGGCGCTCCGGCGGGTTCGGGCGCCGGCGCCGTTCCGCCCAGGCTCTTCTTGCAAAGCCAGCCTTGTGAGACACGTCCGAGGCATAGCGCCATCGTCAGGCATGTTGGAGTGCAGCGAGTTCCTGAACTTTCGCGAGCAGCTCAGTCGGGAATCTCGTCAAGGCTGCGCGGCTCGACCCGGCAGGCTGCGTTCAGCTCAGCGCGAAGGGATGCGATGGCGCCATAGGCCTTAAGCCGCCCCCGCATGAGAGAACCGAGCGGGCGATGAGCCGCGAGGCTGTGGGCTGGCGTGAAGGAAAGCCTGTCGTCGGCGAAGACCTGCCGGGCGGGACTGTAAGCATCCTGGGGCGGGAAGTCGACCTCGGCCACCGTCACAAACGGGCTTTCGTCTTCGGGCCATTCCACAGATGCATCCTCTATCGGCATCGTCCCCGCGCTGGTGCGCAACTGGGCGCGCAGTTCATACGTGGCCCCGCGCTCGGCGAAGTGCGCCAAAACGGCATCCTTCAGCACGGAATGATCAGGGGATGGCTCCAAGGTTGTTCCCGCAAGGCTCTGCAGCTCCTCGGACGCCGGGAAAAGACCAAGCTTTGCCACGTAGCGGCCATACCGCAGGGGCGCTTGACTGAAATAGCTCTCGCCCAAGGGATGAGTGTGAGGATGTCCAAAGAAATTCAGGAGCGTGCTCTCGGAGCCGATAAGGTGCAGGGCCTTGTTGGCGGCAAACCCAAGCGCTGTGCCGGCTTGCTTCACACCCTCGGGCAGACCTGCGATCTCCTCCAGGAAGCGCTGCACTCTGAGGAAACCCTTTAGATCCGCCACGGCAAAGCGTCGACCGGAGCTGAGCAGGATGTCCTGCGTGATCTCGCCCGCGTGTTGGGCCAGCATTGGGCCCGGCGCGCCCATCACCTTGAGGGCGATGCCCCGGGGCGTGTGGATCGTGTCCGCCAGCAACTCGCCAGGCTCGGTGGAGAGACGAGCCAGCAGGTGATAAGCGCGGGGCACGGCAAAAAGGCCTTGCGCCAAAGGCTCGGGCAGCCCACCACGAACCGTCAGCGTTCCCTTCAGCAGGCCATGGCTCTTGCCATGCGAGGGGCGAACCGCATGTTGGTAGCGCTTGGCAAGCGCCTGGCTCACCCGGGAGAGCGAGGCAACGATCTCGTCGATCGTGCGATCCTCGTCAGGTGGGATCGTTTCCACGTCGTCGCTGTAGGGAAGATAGCGCAACGGGCCATGGGTGGTCACATCATTCTCAAGGGACGATTGAAAAGCTGACATGCGCTCAGATGTAGAGTGCCCGCGGGAAATGTAAGGCGCGGCGCGTCACTCGGACACGGAGCGGGCAGAGGCTGACCAACCGTGGAGACAGGAACCTCGCAGGCGCGAGCCTGTTATCGTCACATTCCCCCTTAAGGAGCACGATGATGGCCACGGATGCCCGCTCGATCTACGTGACTGCCCTGCGTAACACCCACGCAATGGAGCAGCAAGGTCTGCAGCAGATGGAGGTTCAAGTCTCCCGGTTGGAGAGATATCCGGATTATGCGGCATTGCTGAACCGGCACATCGAGACGACCCGGCAGCAGCTGCAGCGGTTGGAGCAGGCGCTCGGAGCCGCGGGAGAGAGCATTTCCAGCATCAAGGAAACGGTCACGTCAGTCGCCGGCACCGTCGGGGCGGCAGTGCATGGATTGTTCCAGGACGAGACGCTCAAGAACCTGTATGCCGGCTATGCCTATCAGTATGAGCAGATCGGGGCCTATCGCTCCTTGATCACCATCGCAGAGGCAGCGGGCGAAACGGCTCACGTCTCGGCCTTCCGGCAATCCGTGCAGGAGGAGGAGCAGGCTGCTCAGGAGGTCGCCGGCCTCATCGAGCCGGTGACTCGCCGTTATGTCGAGCTGACCACGAGCGGAGACAAGGCGGACCGCTAGGGAAAGGGCTGTAACACCATTGTTCCGGTTCGTGGCGTCACCTCAAGTCGGTTGAGGCGGCGCCGCGCTTCCGTTGAGATATCCGCCCGGCTGTCAGTAGTACCGCAGGTCGGTGGCCTTGCCCCAGAAGATGCGGTAGGCGAGCGCCGAGTACGCCACGATGATCGGCAGCACCACTAGCGCCCCCACAAAGATGATCATCAGCGACTCGGGCGCTGCCGCCGCCTGCCACACGGTCAGCCGGTCCGGCACGATGTAGGGGAAGAAGCTGTAGGCGAGGCCGTAAAAGGCGAGCGCGAAGATGCCGACGGCCCCGGCAAAAGGCAGCCAGCAGAAGCGGTCCGTGCGTGTCGGCAGGTGTCGCAGCGCAAGACCGACAGCCAGGAAGAGTGCCGCCGTCATGAGCGGAATAGGAGCCAGCAGAACCAGGTTCGGCAGGCTGAACCACTTGTCCCAGATGCGCTCCGACACGAGAGGCGTGACGACCGACACCGCAATCATCCCGATCCCCGACAGGAGGAGGGTGCCTCGAGCCCAGGCCACGGCGCGGCGCTGCAACTCGCCTTCCGTCTTCATGACGAGCCAAGCCGCTCCGATGAAACCGTACCCGGCGACCAGGCAGAGGGCCGTCAGGATGGCGAAGGCCACGTTGGCAGGGGTGCGCTCGAAGCCGACGATGTAGAGCCCGAGCATATAGCCCTGCATGAGAGCCGCCAGGCCGGAGCCGGCCACGAAGGCCCTGTCCCACCAGACCTTGTGACCGGCATTCGACTTGGCCCTGAACTCGAAGGCGACGCCGCGCAAAATGAGGCCCAGCAGCAGGCCTGCGACCGGAAGGTAGAGTTCGCCCAGGATCGCGCCGTGGGCCTGCGGAAACGCCACCAGAAGGAGCCCGACGGCCAGGACGAGCCAGGTTTCATTGGCGTCCCAGAACGGGCCGATGGAGGCGATCATCCGATCCCGGTGCAGGTTCTCGGCAGCGCCGCTGAGGATGCCCACGCCGAGATCGTAGCCGTCGAGCACGACGTAGAGGAGAATGGCCAGCCCCATCAGGCCCGCGAAGGCGACCGGCAGCCATGTGGCAGAAGTGAGGTCCATGCTGCTGATCCTTTCAGGTGGCGATTGCAACGCTGCTGCCGGCGACGGTCGCGCCTCCGGCGCTCACAGGCTCGCCAGGGGCATGATCAGCCGGAGCGGCGGACTTGCGCGCAAGATAGAACACCGTTGCGATGTAGGCCGTCAGCAACGCCGCATAGACGAGCAGGTAGCCCACGAGGGTCGATGCGATCATCGGCGCCGGTACGGTCGAGGCGGCCTGCTTTGCGGTGAGAACGCCTGTCACGAGCCACGGCTGGCGGCCGATCTCGGTGACGTACCAGCCGGACAGGGTGGCGATCCAGCCCGCGAAGGTCATGGCGACGAGAACATAGGCAAGCTGCCGCTGGATCTGCCCGTTCCGGCGCAGCTGCCATGCCGAGAGCCACGACACGGCAAGCATGAGAAGACCCACGCCCACCATGATCCGGAAGGCGAAGAACACGGGCGCGACCGGCGGATGATGCTCAAAGCTGTCAAGACCCTTCACCTCGCCGTTCCAGTCGTGCGTCAGGTAGAACGAAGCGATGTTCGGGATGGCGATCTCGAACCTGTTGCTGCGGGTGGTCTCGTCCGGAAGCCCGAAGACGACCATGGGAGCCCCGTTGCGGGTTTCCCAGATGCCCTCCATGGCGGCAATCTTGGCGGGCTGGTACTTCAGGGTGTTGAGGCCATGCAGGTCGCCGACGAAGATCTGAACCGGGATGAGCGCTGCCGCCAGGAAAACACCCGTGCGAAGACCCGCCATGACCCCCGGCGAGCGGTCCTGCCGCAGCCAGCGGAAGGCCGAGACGCCGGCAACCAGGAAGGCCGCCGTCAGGCCCGAGGCCAGCAGCATGTGGCTCAGGCGATAGGGCATGGACGGATTGAAGACGATAGCCCACCAATCGGTCGCGTGGGCGACACCGTCGCGCATCTCAAAGCCTGCCGGCGTTTGCATCCACGAGTTCAGGACCAGGATCCAGAAGGCCGACATCGTGGTGCCGAAGGCCACCAGCACCGTCGCAAGGGTATGAACCCGGTTCGAGACCCGGTTCCAGCCGAACAACATGATGCCCAGGAATGTCGCCTCCAGGAAGAACGCAGTCAGCACCTCGTAGGCCAGGAGCGGGCCGGCGATGTTGCCCACCGTATTCATGAATCCGGGCCAGTTCGTGCCGAACTGGAACGACATGGTGATGCCGGACACGACGCCGAGCGCAAAGCTGAGGGCGAAGATCTTCACCCAAAACTTGTAGGCGTCCATCCAGGCGGCATTGCCTGTGCGGTTGAAGCGGAGCTTGAAGAACAGCAGCACCCAGCCCAGCGCGATGGTGATCGTCGGAAACAGAATGTGGAAGGAGATGTTCGCGGCAAACTGAATGCGTGCGAGAAGGAGAGGGTCGTCCATGATGTTTACTTGTCCTTGCCGCCGCCGCGGCGGCCTTTCGAACCCGGAACCACGAAAAGGCGGGCCTTGACGTCCAGAACCTTTTGAATCTTTGCGCCAAGGGTCAGGAGCTGCACGAGACGCTCCGTGTCGACGTGCCGGACGTCCTCGTACCAGCCGGTGAGGAGCTCGAAGAGATCGTGCATCTCCCGCATGCGGGCCTGGGCATGCCGTTCCTCCGGGCTGGCCGGCTCCTGCATGAGAACCTCGCGGAGCAGGCTCAGCGTGGGGTCGATCTCGCGTTTCTTGCGCTCCTCGACGAGGGTGCGGACGATCTGCCAGATGTCATCGGGCGTTGAGAAGTAGTCGCGCCGGTCGCCCGGCTTGTGCTGAAGCCGCACCAGGTTCCAGGCCTGCAGCTCCTTCAGGCCCATGCTGACGTTGGAGCGAGAGACGCCGAGCCGCTCCACGATGTCCTCGGCGTTCAGCGGCTCGCTGGATATGAACAGCAGGGCGTAGATCTGCCCGACGGTTCGGTTGATCCCCCAGCGGGACCCCATCTCACCAAAGTGCAGCACGAAAGCCTGGGTCAAAGCCGAGAGGTTCATTGCCAGTCCTGTAGTTTCAGTATTTTCTGAAATATCGGGCTTGGCGTGGGCTGCGGCAAGCGGCGGGATGCCGCGGTTGGCACGAGCGGCAGGTGCGCTGCACAACCCAGAGGTTGCAGTGAGCCGGCCTTCATACGGCCGCGCTTAACCGCCAGCCCTCGGCGAGATCCCGACGTTCAGCATGCTTGCGGCGTACCCGCCCCGAGCCGCTTGAGCCATCCCTCAACTCGGGTCCTGCCCCGGAGGCAGCTTGGGCCGGAGCTCACGTTCCTCCTGATTCGCCGGCGAACAAGCCCTTGAACAGGTGGGGGACGTTCGACGTTGTCGAGCGCGACGACATGCATCTGCGCGCACCGGCGGATCCGCCAGAGCCCCAGCCATGAACGAGGATTGTTGAATGTCGGACTTCAGGCCAGCGCAAGCCGGCACAGGCTGGGGGCAGGCCGCGCCTGCCACGTCCGCCTTCTCGCCGTTCCGGTCCCGCATCTTCCTGGCCATCTGGATTGCGAGCCTTGTGTCGAACTTCGGCAGCCTGATCCAGAACGTCGGCGCGACGTGGCTGATGACATCGCTTGCGCCCTCGGCCGATATGGTCGCCCTCATCCAGGTGTCCACTGTCCTGCCGATCGTGCTGTTCTCCCTGCCTGCGGGCGCAGCGGCGGATGTGTGGGACCGGCGGGTGATCATGCTGGTGGCGCAAGGCGCCATGCTGGCCGTCTCGGCTACTCTGGCTGTCCTCGCCTGGTTCGGACAGGTCACCCCATGGCTCCTTATTCTCCTGACCTTTCTCCTCGGCACGGGCGCCGCGCTTTACGGACCTGCCTGGCAATCCTCCGTCGGCGAGCAGGTGCCCCGGCGGGAGTTGCCGGCTGCGGTCGCGCTCAACTCAGTGTCGTTCAACCTGGCCCGGGCGGCGGGGCCGGCCCTCGGCGGGGCCATTGTGGCCTGGGCCGGCGCCCAGGTGGCGTTCGGGATCAACGCGGTCTCCTATCTCGGCCTGATCGCCGTCCTGCTCGCCTGGAAGCGCCCGACCTCGGAAGCGAGATTGCCCCCGGAGACCATGCGGGCGGCGATGCTCGCCGGCCTCCGGTTCGCGCGGCTGTCGCACTCTCTTCAGACGGTGCTCGTTCGCGCCGGCGCATTCGGGTTCTTCGCGGCGGCCCTATGGGCCTTGATCCCTGTCGTCGCAAGGGATCTCCTCGCCGGGGGAGCAGTCACCTTCGGGCTGCTCCTGGCCGCCTTCGGGGGAGGTGCCGTCGGAGGCGCCCTGGTCGGAGGGAAGGTTCGGGAGCGTTTCACGAG
Source organism: Microvirga sp. (assembly GCA_035296545.1). Lineage (GTDB taxonomy): Bacteria > Pseudomonadota > Alphaproteobacteria > Rhizobiales > Beijerinckiaceae > Microvirga. The sequence goes on along the minus strand of DATHAU010000580.1, from coordinate 2,101 downwards.
CGAGATGATCGTGGCGGGCGGCAGCGCCGCCTTTGCCGGCGCGGGCCTTGCGGTAGCGTTCAGCCCCTATCTGCCGATCACCCTTCTGGCCCTGGCGTTCGGCGGTGCGGCCTGGCTTCTGGTCCTGTCGACATTCAACGTGACTGTCCAGTTGAGGACCCCACGGTGGGTGGTCGGACGCGCCATGGCCATCTACCAGGCCGGGGTCTTCGGCGGGCTGTCGCTCGGAGGCTGGCTGTGGGGGGTTGTGGCGGAGCATTATGGCGTCCCGACGAGCTTGATTGCGGCCGGCCTCGCGCTGGCGGTGACGGCCCTTCTCGGGCGCATCCTGCCCATGCCCGCAACAGACCAGATCAACGTCGAGCCGGCCGCGTCCGACCTGGAGGGCGGGAGCGGTCGGCCCTCCCTTGATCTGGACAGCGGCCCGGTGGTGGCGAGCACCGAATACAAGATCGCCCCGCACGATGTCCGTGCCTTTCTCTCTGCCGCCCGCCGCCTACAGCGCATGCGCCGCCGCAATGGCGCCCGCCGCTGGGCGCTTCTGCGCGATGCGGCTGATCCGGAGGTCTGGATCGAGCGCTTCGAGACGCCGACCTGGCTCGACCACTTGCGCGTGCGCGAACGCATGACGGTGATCGACCGGGAGGTGGAGGACGGAATCCTAAGCTATCACCAGGGCGAAGGGGAGCCGCTGACCCGCTATCTGCTGGCCCACGTGCCTGCCGCGGGCGGCGAACACGCGCCGCACATGCGCGACCCCCGGGCCACGGTTTTCGATCCGAACCTGCCGCCGGCCTTGTCTGCCGAGCGGTCAGGATAGGCGGAGCTTTTCGGACCCCTGGACCGGGCCCTAAACAAAGTTTCGAACTGTGCTCGGCGGATCGGCGTTGACAAGCCATGCAGACTATCGACACCGACCAGGGCCGGACCGACATCGAAGCCAGTTCTGCGGCCGAGGAGGCGGATGTCGCGCTCGCAGCGCATCTTGCCGGCTACAGGGACCATCCGGTCGTGCGCGGTCTCGGGACCCTGAGCGAGATCGGGGATCAGCCGCCGCTTCTTGCCCTGTCGGGCGCAGTCCTGGCCTACGGCCTCCTGGCAGGAGACCGGCGCGCCGCCGGAGCCGGGGCCCGCATGCTGGGCTCCGTTCTTCTGGCCACATGGATCAAGACGGGACTCAAGCGTCTGGTGGCTCGAACAAGGCCGAACGTCCTCCTGGACGACGGGCAGTACGAGCTTGAGGCGTTCGGGCCCGATGAAGGGTCGTGGCAGTCCTTTCCCTCGGGCCACACCGCAGGAAGCGTTGCCGTCGCGCGAGCCCTGGGCCGCGCCTATCCGCAGGCCCGCACCGCCGCTTATGCCGGAGCGGCCGCCATCGCCCTCGTCCAGATCCCCCGCGGGGCGCACTACCCGGCTGATGTCGCAGGAGGGCTGGTGGTGGGCGTCATCGCAGAGGCCGCCATCAACGCAGCCGCCGGCTATCTCCATGCCAGGACGGACAAACCTGACGAAAGCTCTCAAAGCGACAACCGCCGCTCACCCGTCGACCTGAGCTGAGCGCAAGAGATTGATCGCAGGCCTGGTCCAGTCGTCTGTCGGCACGGGACCGGCTCCTCAATCCGACGAAACGCCTGCCCGGCGCCCGGTTCCGTTGGCCGGCGCAGCATGGGCCCGATTTGGGCGACACGAGGGTCATTCCAAGGTCGACAGGGGAGGGCCGTACGGGAGGCCAGCGCCCGCTAGGCGGGCGAGCGGGTGATCTTCTTGATCGCGATGCGTGGGCGGCCGGCTTTCTCAGCGATGGTGTTGTCCTGCTCCTCGATGGCCTTCCGGGCAGGCTCGTCGCCGTCGAGCCCGCCCAGAATGGAGCGGGGAACTCGTCTGTTCGAACTGCGAGAGCCGTCTTCGTAGAGAACGTCGAAGAGGGCATATCCGCTCTCGACCGGCTTTGACTTCTTGCGAGCCATTGTCAGTGTTCCTTCTGTTAAGCGTCACGCATCGAGGGGGATCGGGCGCAAAAATGAAGAGGCCGCCCCGGTGCGGAGCGGCCTCTGTTGCGGGGAGGTCACCGAAGTCGGATCAAACCGTCTTCAGGTTGCCG
>DATHAU010000579.1:0-5370 GCA_035296545.1 Microvirga sp. | reverse complement strand
TCCTGTCCCTCGGCTTCGGCTTCGTGGAGCTCGGCGGCGTCGTGCCGAAGCCGCAGGAGGGCAACCCGCGTCCGCGCGTGTTCCGGCTGACGCGGGACGAGGCCATCATCAACCGCTTCGGACTCAACAGCGACGGCTTGGAGATCGCACGCGGGCGCCTCGCGCGGCGGCGCGGCCGTCCGGGAATCGTGGGCGTCAACATCGGAGCCAACAAGGACTCGACCGACCGCATCGGCGATTACGTCGAGTGCATCCGGGAGCTGTGCGGGCTTGCGGGCTTTCTCACCATCAACGTCTCCTCGCCGAACACGCCGGGCCTGCGCGATCTCCAGGGCGAGGCCTTTCTCGACGATCTTCTCGCCCGCAGCCTCGAAGCGCGGGACAAGGCCGATCGGGGAGGGGCAAGGACGACCGTTCTCCTGAAGATCGCTCCCGACATTTCGCTCGATGCTCTCGACGCCCTCGTGGCGACGGCGCTCAGGCGCGGCATCGACGGGCTCACCGTTTCCAACACCACCGTCGCGCGGCCCGGGACCCTGCGGGAGAAGGCCCTTGCGGGGCAGGCCGGCGGCCTGTCCGGGAAGCCTCTCTTCGCGCCTTCGACCCGGCTGCTGGCCGAGACCTTCCTGCGGGTGGAGCGCAAGCTTCCCCTCATCGGCGTCGGCGGCGTCGATTCGGCCGAGGCCGCGTGGGCGAAGATCCGCGCCGGCGCAAGCCTGGTGCAGCTCTACTCGGCCATGGTCTACAAGGGCCCCGGCCTCGTGGGCGAGATCAAGCGCGGCCTGCTGGACAGGCTCGGTCGCGAGAAGGTTTCGCTCGACCAAGCCATCGGCCGGGATGCGTCCGACCTGGCGCAAGGCCGGTTCTGAGGGCGGCGCTCACGAAAGGCCCGCGAAGGTCTTTCGGGTCAGGCGCGGATAAAGAACCGCCTGGCCGACGCCCCGCGCGCCCAGGAAGATCAGGAGCGCGATCCAGAGCCCCGTATTGCCGAGACCACCTGTTGCCAGAAGCACGGCACAATAGGCCGCGAACGCGATCAGCATGAGGTTTCGCATGGACCGGGTCCAGGTGGCCCCGGTGTAGATGCCGTCGAACGCGAAGGCGGCTGCGCCCGCCAGGGGCGTCAGGGCCGCGAAGACCAGATACTCCCTCGCATAGGCGCGAACCTCGGGGCTCGTGGATACGAAGTCGATGAAGAGGCCGCCGCCCGCCAGGAAGAGGGCCGAGACCGCAAGGCCGAAGCCTAAGCTCCACCCGAGGCTCAGGACGATGGCGCGGCGGAAGCTGCGTTCGTTGCGTGCGCCGATGCTCTGGCCGCAGAGGGTTTCGGCCGCGGTGGCGAAGCCGTCGAGGAAATAGCCGCCGATCAGGAACATGTTGTAGAGCACCGCATTGGCCGCGAGGGTCACGTCGCCCGAGCGGGCGCCGAGCGAGCTGAAGATCGCGAAGGCGAGGATCAGCGCCACGTTGCGGATCATGATGTCCCGGTTGACCGCCAGGGTCTGCAGCATCGCCGCACGATGCAGCACCTCGCTCCATGCGACCGCGAAAGGGTTCGAGCCGAGGCGGCGCAGGACCGCGATGCCCAGGCCCACCCCCGCCACTTCGGCGAGCGCCGTGCCGATGGCCGCGCCGGCAACCCCATAGCCGAGAACCAGCACGAGGAACGACGTGAACGCGATGTTGATCAGGTTGATGGCGACCTGGAGAAACAGGCCCAGATCCGTGCGGCCCCGGCCGAGGGTCGAGCCGAGGATCACGTAGTTGGCCAGGGTGAAGGGGGCGGCCCAGATGCGCAGGAAAAAGTAGGTGGAGAGGGCTCCCGTCACCGCCTCGCTCGCGCCGGAGAGCGAAAAGGCCGCCCTGGCGATGGGCCATTGCAGCAGGATCAGCAGCAGGCCGACGAGGGCGGCGACCAGAAGGGCGCGGGCGAGCGTGCTGTCGACCTGGCGCCTGTCGCCGGCTCCCGTGGCCTGGGCCGTGAGCCCGGCGGTGGCCATGCGCAGGGAGCCGAAGCTCCAGAACACGAAGTCGAAGATCACGGCTCCCAGGGCGACCGCTCCCAGCAGGTGCGCCTCGCCCAGCCGCCCGATCACCGTCGCGTCCACGAGCCCGAGAAGGGGCGTGGTCACGTGCGACAGGGTCATGGGCAGCGCCAGCGCCAGCATGCGCCGGTGCGTCACCTCGATTGGGCGCTTTGGGGCCGAACCGTGCATCACGCCGCCCGCATCGGGCTCAGCGCCGGCCGAACAGGCGGGAGAGGAGCCAGAGCGGAACCACGATCACGGCCCCATACAGGACCCAAAGCCCGATCTCCTTCACGGTGTCCAGGCTCAGGTCGAGGATCGACGTGATCCAGTCGAACAGGCCTTCGATCAGCCGGAGCGGCGTGACGCCGAGGAAGGCCATGAAGGCGCCGACGAGAAGCGACAGGAAGATCAGCTTCGCCAGCACGGAGGCGGGCGAGCCGCCGAGAAACCGGTTCAGGTTGGACATATCCTCGAATCTCGTCAGAAAGGGCCACTGGACCTTGGCGTGTGCGCGTGCTTCATCGCAAGGCCCGACGACGAACGCAACCCATCGAGGCCGGCATGATCGATCCCGCCCCTTTCGACCCCTCCGCGGTCAGCGAGGAAATCCGCGCCCAGAATGCGGAGATCGTGGCCAAGCTCTCGAGCCTGCCGGATCCGTGGTCCGTCCCTCCCGCCGTGGTGCGGGAGCGCCGCGCCAGGGGGCTCGGGCCGTTCCCGCTCATGCCCCAGAGCCCCAGGGCCCGGACCATGGAAATCGACGGCCCGGCCGGGCCGATTCCGTTGCGCATCATGGCTCCCGACAACCCCCGTGGGGTCTATTTCCATATCCATGGCGGCGGCTGGACCTGGGGCACGGCGGATGAGCAGGACCCCTGGCTCGACCGCCTCGTGGAGCGCTGCGGCCTTGCGGTGGTGTCGGTGGAATACAGGCTCGCCCCCGAGAACCCCTATCCGGCCGCGCCCGACGACTGCGAGGCCGCCGCCCTGTGGGTGATCCGGGCGATGCAGGGCCGCTTCGGCACGTCGCGCCTCTTCATCGGCGGCGAGTCGGCGGGGGCTCACCTGTCGGCCGTCACCATGCTGCGCCTGCGGGACCGGCACGGGCTCACGCCCTTCAGAGGCGCGAACCTGTTCGCTAGCTGCTACGATCTGTCCCTGACCCCGAGCGCGGCGAACTGGGGCGACGAGAAGCTCATCCTCAACACGCGGGACGTGCGCATCTTCTGCGACAATTTCTGCGGCCCCGACCGCAACCGGCGCGACCCGGACATCTCGCCCCTCTATGCGGATCTGAAGGGCCTGCCGCCCACGCTCTTTTCGGTGGGAACGCGCGACATCCTTCTCGACGATACGCTCTTCATGGCGTCCCGCTGTGCGGCGGCCGGCGGCAGCGCCGATCTCGCGGTCTGGCCCGGGGGATGCCACGTGTTCATCCGCTTCGACAGCGCCCTGACCGAGCAGGCTCTGTCGCGGATCGACGCGTTCGTGAACGCCCTCTAATCGGCTCCGGCCGGGGAGGGCCTCTGGGTCACGCCGATCTTCGAGGCGGCGATGACGGCCTGGGTGCGGCTGTCGACCCCCAGCTTGTCGAGAATGGCCGAAACATGGGCTTTCACGGTGGCCTCCGAGACCCCGAGCTCATAGGCGATCTGCTTGTTGAGGAGCCCTTCCGACAGCATGGTCAGCACGCGCACCTGCTGCGGGGTCAGGGTTCCCAGTCGCCGGACGAGATCGGCGGTTTCCCGGTCCTCGGCGGCGGAGAGGTCCACATCCGGCGGGGTCCAGGTGTCGCCGGCGAGCACCGCCTGGATCGCGCCGCCGATGCTGTCCGCGTCGATGGATTTGGGGATGAAGCCCGAGGCGCCGAACTCCATCGCCCGGCGGATGACGGTCGCCTCTTCGGTGGCCGAGACGATCACCACCGGAAGCTCCGGGTACTGGGCCCTGAGGGACATCAGGCCGGAAAAGCCCTGCACCCCCGGCATGGTGAGATCGAGAAGGATCAGGTCCGCGTCCCGCTCCCGGGTCAGGGTGGCGTTCAGATCCTCGATGCCGCTCGCCTCGACGATCCGGGCCTGGGGCATGACGGACGCGATGGCCTGTCGCAACGCGCCCCGGAACAGGGGGTGGTCGTCGGCAATCACGATCGTGGTGGCGGAACCTTGCACTTTCGTCTTCTCCACGGGAGGCTCGAAGAGCCTTAGCCGCATCCCTCATGATATAGCAAGGCGGCGGCCGGAAACCCAAAGGGATTCTACTCCAAAGCGGGGCCGCCAGAACCCCTGGGAATCTACGAAGAGGGATTACGCCCCGATGAGATGAAACACGAGATCGCGCCTGTGCGGGCGATCCCTGTGCTCGACCAGGTAGAGGCCCTGCCAGGTGCCCAGGACCATCTGGCCCTCCATGACGGGGATGCTCAGGGAGACGCCGGACAGGACGGTCCTGATATGAGCGGGCATGTCGTCAGGCCCTTCGGCGGCATGGATGTACCTCTGCGTCCGGGGCGCCAGGCGGTCGAAGGCGGCCAGAAGGTCCTGCCGGACGTCGGGGTCCGCATTCTCCTGGATCAGGAGCGACGCCGAGGTGTGGCGGCAGAACACGGTGAGCAGGCCGTGCAGGATGCCCGTGCCGAAAACCCAGCGCGACACCGCCTCGGTGATCTCGATGAAGCCCGGCCCCGGCGTCTCCACCACCAGCCGCCCATGGACCTGTTGCGTCACGCTGCCCTCGCAGAGGGTTTCGATGTTCGGCATCGTCATGGCTCCTGTCCCTCCGCTTCCTGGCCCTCCGATTCCCGGCCTTGCAGGGGATGGACCTCCCTTTCGCCCCGCTCCAGGATCTTCTCCAGGGTCTCGATCCGGTCCGCTTCCGCCGGGGGCTTGTCCCAGCGGATCCGGTTGATGCGGGGAAACCGCATGGCGACGCCGGACTTGTGCCGGGTCGAGCGCTGCAGCCCCTCGAAGGCGACCTCCAGCACGAGGCCCCGGTCCTTGCCGTATTCCACCTCCCGCACCGGGCCGAAGCGGTTGACCGTGTGGTTGCGAACATAGCGGTCGAGCTTCAACAGCTCCTCGTCGGTAAAGCCGTGATAGGCCTTGCCGACGGGCACCAGCTCCTCCCCGCCCGGCCCGCTCCGCCAGACCCCGAAGGTGTAGTCGGAATAGAAGGACGAGCGCTTCCCGTGCCCGCGCTGCCCGTACATCATCACCGCGTCCACCAGATAGGGGTCGCGCTTCCACTTGTACCAGTAGCCCTTGGGGCGGCCGGGCAGGTAGGGGCTGTTCGCCCGCTTCACCATGCAGCCCTCGATGGCGTCCGCATCCGGCCCCGCGCC
>DATHAU010000578.1:0-4987 GCA_035296545.1 Microvirga sp. | reverse complement strand
GCAAGAGGACGGCGCTCACAAGGCCGGGGTCTTGACTCAGCCCGCAACCAGCTCCGCTACCGTTCTCTTGGCGCCTTTGGCGTAAAGCTGCGCCAGGGCAGCGGTGACGGCGCCGGTGAAGCGGGGATCGCCGGGAAGGTCGTCCCCGAAGATCTCGCGCACCCCGAACAGCCCTCCGGCGAGGCGCTCGGAGGAGCCCCCTGCCCGGTCGGCGATCTCGCGCAGCCGCGCCGCCATGGGGTCGCGCACGTCGATGGGCGCGCCGTTCTCGTCGCTGCCCGTCACGTAGCGCATCCAGGCGGCGACCCCGAGGGCGAGCCGGTCGACGGACCCGCCCTCGCGCAGTCGGTCGCGCGCCGTTCCCAGGAGGCGCTGCGGCAGCTTCTGCGATCCGTCCATGGCGATCTGCCAGGTGCGGTGCCGCAGGGCCGGATTCTTGAAGCGCTCCACGAGGGCGCGCTTGTAGGACGCCAGGTCGGCTCCCGGAGGCATGTGGAGGGTCGGCGTCACCTCCTCGTCCATGAGCCCTTCGACGAGCCGCACGAAGGCCGGGTCAGCCATGGTGTCGGCGACGGTCTCATAGCCGGAGAGATAGCCCAGATAGGCTAGGGTCGAGTGGCTTCCGTTGAGCAGCCTGAGCTTCATGTGCTCGTAGGGCTCCACGTCGGTCACGAATTCAGCGCCCGCTTCTTCCCAAGCGGGGCGGCCTTGGGGGAAGCGGTCCTCGATCACCCATTGGGTGAAGGGCTCGGTCACGACGGGCCACGCGTCGGCCACGCCCAGTGCCCCGGCGATGCGCTCCCGGTCGTCGTCGCCCGTGGCGGGCACGATCCGGTCCACCATGGTGGAGGGACAGGACACCTCTTCGGCGACGAACCGGCCGAAATCGGGATCGACCAGCTCGGCGAAGCGGGTGAGAACGCGCTTCACCGTGCGTCCGTTGGACGGGAGATTGTCGCAGGTGAGCACCGTGAAGGGCGGCACGCCGGCGGCGCGCCGGCGGCGCAGGGCTTCGACGATGAAGCCCGGAGCCGACTTGGGCGCCCGCAGATACGCCAGGTCATGCACCACGTCCGGGTGCTTCTCGTTCAACGCGCCGGTTGCCGGGTCGTGGCAATAGCCCTTCTCGGTAACGGTCAATGTGACGATCCGCGTCCGGGGATCGGCCAGTGCGTCGAGCAGATCGTCCACCGCTCGCGGAGCCACGATGACCCTGCGGATGGCCCCGATCACGCGGAGGGCCTCGCCCTCCCTGGACCGCACCGAAACGGCGTAGAGGCCGCCCTGCGGATCGAGCGCGTCGTAGGTGTCGGGGCTGCGCAGGCTTGCGGCCACGATGCCCCAGCGCGGGTCCCGCGCGAGGATGTCGTCCGTGTACACCGCCTGATGCGCCCGGTGGAACGCCCCGACGCCGAGATGCACGATCCCGGTGGTCACGGCGCTCCGGTCGTATCGCGGCCGTTCGATGCCGGACGGCAGATCGGCCAGGGTCGCGTCGTTCAAGCGCTTCGACATCGTGCCCTCAATGCGCCGGCTGCTGCTTCGCCCGGGTGACGATCTGGGTCGGGTTGACGAAGCGCAGCGCAATGATGAGCCACACCAGGGTCGTCACCATGTAGATCACCGCCATGGCGTCGATGGACTGCACGGCGCGCACGCCCGCCGCGAAGACGGCGTAATAGAGCGCCACCACGAGGGTTTGGCTCGTGGGCCCGGCCACCAGGAAGGTCAGCTCGAACATGGCGATGGTGCGCACCAGCACCAGCAGGAGCGCCGCCAGGATGCCCGGCAGGAGCAGCGGCAGCAGCACATGGATGAAGAGCTTGAAGGTGTTGGCCCCGAACACCCGGGCCGCCGCCTCGATCTTGGGGTCGATCTGCTCGATGAACGGGATCATGACCAGGATCACGAAGGGCACGGTCGGCACGAGGTTGGCCGCCACGACGCCCCAGAACGTTCCGGCAAGACCCGTGCGGTAGAGAACCGTCGCGAGCGGAATGCCGAAGGTGATCGGCGGGATCAGCAGCGGCAGCAGGAACAGCAGCACCAGAAGGCGCTTGCCCCAGAAGTCCCGGCGGGCCAGCGCATAGGCGGCGGTGACGCCGAGAACGCCGGAAATCACGACCACCATCCCGACGATCTGGAAGGTGACGATCAGGATGTCCCAGAGCTGAAACTCGTTCCAGGCGGAGGAATACCACCGGGTCGTCCAGCCCGCCGGCAGCCAGGTGCCGAGCCAGCGGGTGGCGAAGGAGCTGGTCACCACCGTGCCGATCATCGCCAGCAGGTTGACGATGAAGAAGCCGACGAGGGACCAGACGGCCACCGCCCAGAGCTTCGAGGCGAGTGTCGTATCGCGGATCATCGTCTTTACCCTTTCGCGCCGGAGGCCGGGCCGCGGTAGAACAGCCCGCGGGAGGCGAGCACCGCCACGACGATGCCGAGCTGGACGAAGCCCATGATCATCGCGACCGCGGAGGCCATGGAGTAGTCGTATTCCTCGAAGGCCGCCTGATAGGCCGCAATCGAGATCACCCGGGTCGGTCCTGCCGGCTCGCCCAGCAGCACCGCCGACGGGAAGACCGAGAAGGCCTGCACGAAGGACAGGCAGAAGGTGATGGCGAATCCCGGCATCAGAAGCGGCAGATAGACATGGCGGAAGCGCTGCCATGCGCTGGCGCCGAGCGTCGCGGCAGCCTGCTCCAGGGCCGGGTCGATTCCGGTGATGTAGGACAGGGTCAGAAGGAAGGTGAACGGGAATCCGGTGATCAGCAGCGAGGCGAAGACGCCCCAGTAGTTGTGAACGAGCTTCACGGGCTGGGAGATCAGCCCGAAGGTGAGCAAGGTGCGGTTGAACCAGCCCTGGGGTCCCAGATAGTTCAGGAGCCCCTCCGCCACGAGAACCGTCCCCAGGGTGATGGGCAGAACCAGGATCGTGGTCAGGAGGCGCTGGCGCCGCAGGAGGCGCACGCGAAAGGCGACCGGAACCGCAAGCAGCAGGTTGAGAAGCGTGACCGGAATGGCGAGCCAGAGCGTCTTGGCGATGGTCTCATAGAGAAAGGAATCCGAGAAGAAGCGCCGGTAATTCGCCAGCCAATCGCCGCCTGCCTTCGGGGTGAACGAATCGATGAAGCCGAACGCGAAGGGATAGACGAACAGCAGGAGGCTGAAGATCGCGGCCGGGATGACGAGCAGGGTCACCGCGTCAAAGCCCCTGGCGGCGAGGCGCTGGCGCACGTTGGGTCCCGGTTCGATCCTGACTGCCGGAGCAAGGGCGTCCATCAGTTCCTCCCCTGAATCGGCTCCGCGAAGACGAGCACGCGCTCGTCGTCGGCTGTCAGGTGAATGGTCGATCCGGGCTCGAAGGGCCGGTGGGATCGGAACACGAAATCGAGCCCGCCCGCCGAATGCGCGAGCCCGACGAACTCGCGTCCGCGATACTCGATGCTGTCGACGATCACCGAGATGGCGTTCGGGCCGGGCTCGCCCACCACGAGATCGTCCGGCCGGATCGCCGCGTAGGCGGACGAGCCGGCGGACAGGCCTTCCCGCGCCACGCCGCTGATCCGCGCTCCCTCCACGTCGAGAACGACGCGGCCGCCCCCGTTGGCGACGACCGTGCCTTGCAGCTTGTTGCGGAAGCCCATGAAATCCGCCACGTCGAGATGGGCCGGAGCCTCATAGAGCTCCTTTGGGGTGCCCACCTGCCGGATGACGCCGTCGCGCAGAACCACGATCCGGTCGGCGAGGGACAGAGCCTCGTCCTGGTCATGGGTCACGTAGATGGTGGTGGCCCCGAGTTCATTGTGGATGCGGCGGATCTCCGCGCGCATTTCGAGGCGCAGCTTGGCGTCCAGATTCGACAGGGGCTCGTCCATGAGCACGAGGGGCGGCTCGATGACGATGGCGCGGGCGATGGCGACGCGCTGCTGCTGGCCGCCGGAGAGCTGGCCGGGCAGCTTGTTCTCCTGGCCCTGCAGCCGCACGAGGCTCAGGGCCTCGTCGACCTTGCGGGTCATCTCGGCTTTCGGCGTGCCGCGCATCTTCAGGCCGAAGCCGATGTTCTGGCGCACGTTGAGATGGGGAAAGAGCGCGTAGTTCTGGAACACCATCCCGAACCCCCGCTCCTCCGGGCGAAGGGTGTCGACCCGGCTCTTGTCGAGCCAGATCGCCCCGCCGGTCACAGGAAGGAGACCCGCGATGCAGTTGAGCGTCGTCGACTTGCCGCATCCGGACGGCCCGAGCAGCGCGATGAACTCGCGCCGCCGGATCGTGAGGGAAACGTCGCGAAGGGCGTTGAGCGAGCCGAAATCGCGGCTGACCCGATCGAGTCGGACTTCGTCGAACTGGGAGAGAGCTATGGTCATCGCGGGTCCTTGACTTTACTTGCGCTTGGCGCCGCCGACCTGCTCGTCCCACATGCGGAACGCGACTACCATCTGTTCCGGCTGGAGGGGCAGTTCGATCGGGTTTTCGGCGATCCACTTCTCGTATTCGGGGCGCCCGAACTCCTTGATGGCGGCCTGGCTCTCAGGCGGAGCCATGTCGAGGGTCACGCCCTTCACGGCCGGACCCGGATAGAAATAGCCCTCGTCGTAGGTGTAGGCCTGCTGCTCTTTGGTGAGCAGGAAGTTCATGAGGTCGAGGAGGACGGCGAGCTTCTCATTGGACAGGCCTTTCGGCACGCACATGTAATGGGCGTCGGCGACCCAGTGGAAGCCCTTGAGCGCCGCCACCTTCGCCTCCTTCGGCACCACGCCGAGAACGCGGGGATTGATGTCCCAGCCGGTGGTGGACACGGTCATGTCGCGGGAGCCTTCGCCCAGTTCCTTCATCACCGCGCCGGTGCCGGCGGGATAGTACTCGATGTTCTGGCCGAGTTCCTTGAGGTAGGCCCAGGTCTTGTCCCAGCCCTTGGCCGGGTCCTTAGGGTCCTTGTCGCCCAGGATGTAGGGCAGGCCCATCATGAAGGTGCGGCCCGGTCCCG
>DATHAU010000577.1:0-2738 GCA_035296545.1 Microvirga sp. | reverse complement strand
GCGGTAAACCATCTGGCCGAAGTGAGCCTGGACGGCAAGCTGATCGGAACACACGAGGGCGGCTATCTGCCGTTCGAGTTCGTTCTCGGAACGGATCTTCAAGGCGAGCACGAGCTCGAGGTTCGCGTGACCCTTCCTTCGAGCGAGGCCGATCTCTACCCGGACGCCCCCTTTCCGGAGGTTCCGCACGGCAAGCAGAGCTGGTACGGCCCCCTAGGGGGCATCTGGCAGTCCGTCCGCCTGGAAGCCCGCAGCCCGCAGCATGTGACCCGCGGCGCCATATCGTCGGACCTCGCAACCGGGGATGTGCGCGTCAGGATCTCGCTCGCAGGCATGCCTCAGGGCGAGATCGAAGCAACGGTCTACGCCCCTGACGGCGCCGTTGCAGCTCAAGCCAAGATCCCTGTCGCCGGACAAGCCGAGGCCGAGATCGGCCTGCGCGTCGACAGTCCGGCCGCCTGGTCGCCCGATGAACCGAACCTCTATCGCCTGGAGCTGCGGCTCGGCGAAGGCAGCCGGACCCTCGATGCCTGGAGCGACAGCTTCGGCTTCCGGACCATCGAGGCTCGCGACGGCCGCATCTTCCTGAACGGCAAGCCTCTCTACCTGCGAGGCGCCCTCGATCAGGATTACTACCCGGACGGCATCTGCACCCCGCCGTCTCTCAAATTCCTCGAAGACCAGCTTCTCAAGGCGAAGAGCTTCGGCCTCAACTGCCTGCGCATCCATATCAAGGTGCCGGACCCGCGCTACTACGAGGTCGCAGACCGCCTCGGCATGCTGGTCTGGACCGAGCTGCCGAATTTCGAGTATTTCACCGACGCCGCCGGAGCGCGCGCCAAAGAGACCCTCAAGGGCATTCTCGACCGGGACTCCAACCATCCTTCGATCATCGCCTGGACGATCATCAACGAGGATTGGGGCACCCAGCTGCCGGAGGACGAGGATCACCGGCGTTGGCTCGCCGAGATGTACGACTGGATGAAGGCACTCGATCCGAACCGCATCGTCGTGGACAACTCGCCCTGCCAGCCGAACTTCCATGTGAAGAGCGACATCAACGACTACCACTACTACCGCTGCCTGCCCGAGCGCCGCGCCGAGTGGGACGCGCTGACAAAGGAATTCGCCAGCGCCGATTCCTGGACCTACAGCCCTCACGGCGACAGCCGGCAGACGGGCAAGGAACCCCTGCTCGTCTCCGAGTTCGGCGTATGGGGCCTGCCTCACCCGGACAAGCTGGCCGACGAGGACGGCTCCGAGCCGTGGTGGATGGAGACAGGCCAGAGCTGGGGCGACGGCGCAGCCTATCCGCATGGGATGAAGCAGCGCTTCGACGTGCTCCGGCTCGACCGCGTGTTCGGCACCTTCGAGAAGTTCGTCGACGCCACACAATGGCACCAGTTCTACAATCTGAAATACCAGATCGAGTCCATGCGCTCTTACGCGTCGATCAGCGGCTACGTGCTGACCGAGCTGACGGACGTGCATTGGGAGGCCAACGGCCTCATGGACATGCGCCGCAACCCGCGCATCTTCCGGGAGCGGTTCGCCGAGATCAACACGGACGTGGTGATCATTCCGAAGACGGAGCGCTGGGCCTTTTGGTGCGGTGAGACGATCGAGATCGCTCCCTCCGTCGCCGCTGGCATGGCCGACCTCCCGGGGGGCTGCGCGCTCGAATGGTCGCTGGAGGAACACCAGGAAGGCGGGCGCCTCCCGTTGGAGGCCGCAGAAGCGATGTCCGTGCAGGCGCTCGGCCGGATCAACATGATCGTTCCGGAACTCGACGCACCCGCTCAGCTGCGGATCGCCTTCGTCCTGCGGGACGCTGCCGGCTCCGAGATCGCGCGCAACAGTCTCGAGGTCTCGGCCTATCCGAAGCTCAAGGTGGATACCTCCCTTCGCGTCTGGTCCGTTCACAGGGAGATCCTCGACCGCTTCACCGCCCTCGGCTACTTGGCGGCCCCGGATGCGGAGAATGCCGATGTGGTGGTCGTTCGCTCCGTCGATGCGGAGGATGTCGAGGCGATCCGCCGGGGTGGACACTATCTGATGTTCGCAGGCGACGATCCGGAGCAGAAGTTCATCCGCCGCGACGAGCCGCCGATGCAGCCTCCTTACATGCGCGACGCGGCCGATCCTTCGGACGGGGGCAGCACGACGCGTGCGCGCCGCCGCGCCTCCGGTACGGGTCTGTCCGACATGGACCGGCGCTTCCCGACCATCGGCATCCATCAGCGCAACGGAACCATGTGGCGCGGCGACTGGATCACCAGCTTCAACTGGCTTCGCCGCCATGCGGCCTTCGCGCAGTTCCCGGGCGGTCCGCTGCTGGATCTCGCCTTCGAGCGTGTGCTCCCGCATCACGTCCTCACGGGCTTCCGTCCCTGGGAAATCGAATCCCGCATCCATGCCGGCGTGTTCGTGGGCTGGGCGCACAAGCCCGCGGCTCTGATCGGCGAGCGTCCCTTCGGCAAGGGCAAGATGGTGATGAGCACCTTCCGCCTGACGGGGGACGCGCCGGGCTTCGATCCGGTCGCGAGCTATCTCGTCGACGCGCTGCTCAAGACGACGCTGGCCCGGTAAAGGGAGCGGGACCCCCGGCATCGCACCTGAAGGTGGAGCCCGCTTTCGGGTGCGAGTTCTCTTGTCTCGATGAGCACGTACAAGGCGCCCCGATCCCAGGATTGGGGCGCTTTTGCTTCTGGTGCGGGGGCGATGATTGTCTCTGCGGC
>DATHAU010000576.1:0-2086 GCA_035296545.1 Microvirga sp. | reverse complement strand
TAGGCGAAGTAAAGCGGCATGGGATGCGCCTCTGCTGGAAGGCGGGCTTCAAGCGAATTCGAGGATAACCGCATCCACTGCCAGGCTGTCGCCCTCCTTGGCGTGGAGCTTGGCGATGGTGCCGTCCCGCTCGGCGCGCAGGACGTTCTCCATCTTCATGGCCTCGACGATGCAGAGCGGCTCGCCCACCTTGACCTCCTGGCCCACGCTGACGCTGATCGCCTTCACCAGGCCCGGCATCGGGCAGAGCAGCTGCTTGCCCGTATCCGCCTCCAGCCGCTCCGGCATCAGGGCCGCCAGTTCCGCCTCGCGCTTCGTATAGACGCGCGCGTCGGCGGAAGCGCCCGCATGGGAGAGCGACACCCCGTTCAGGATCGGCCGCACCTGCACGGCCACCCATTCGCCGCCCACATGGCCCGTCCAGACCGGCTGGCCGGGGGCCCAGCCGGAGACGATGGGCCAGGACCGGCCGTCGATGGCCACCGCGAACCCGCCGTCGATGTCCTCGACCACCACCTCGTGGCGTCGTGAGCCCAGCATCACCACCCGCTCCCGCTCGAACCGCACGGCGGAGGCTGCGCGCATCTGGCCCGAGATCCGGCGCTTGCGCTCGTTCATCAGGTGGTCGATGGCGGCCGCCACCGCCGCCATGCGCAGGGCCACCTCGCCTTCCGGCGCGGGAGCCTTGAACCCTTGCGGGAATTCCTCGGCGATGAAGCCCGTGGAGAGCTGGCCGGATTGCCAGCGCGGATGCTGCATCAGCGCCGACAGGAACGGGATGTTGTGGCGGATGCCCTCGACCGCGAAGGCGTCCAGCGCCGCAGCCTGCGCCTCGATGGCCTGAAGGCGCGTCGGCGCATGGGTCACCAGCTTGGCGATCATGGGATCGTAGTAGATCGAGATCTCGCCGCCTTCGTACACGCCGGTGTCGTTGCGCACGCTCACCCCGTCCCGCACGCCTTCCTGCGGCGGGCGGTAGGTCACGAGGCGGCCCGTGGAGGGCAGGAAGTTGCGCACCGGGTCTTCCGCATAGATGCGGCTTTCCACCGACCAGCCGTTGAGCTTCACGTCGGCTTGAGACAGGCGCAACTTCTCGCCGGCGGCGACGCGGATCATCTCCTCCACCAGGTCGACGCCGGTGATCATCTCGGTCACCGGGTGCTCCACCTGGAGGCGGGTGTTCATTTCGAGGAAGTAGAAGGACTTGTCCTGGCCCGCCACGAACTCCACCGTGCCGGCGGAGTCGTAGCCCACTGCCTTGGCGAGAGCCACCGCCTGCTCACCCATGAGGCGGCGGGTTTCCTCGTCGAGGAGCGGCGACGGGGCCTCCTCGATGACCTTCTGGTTGCGGCGCTGGATCGAGCATTCGCGCTCGCCCAGATAGATCACGTTGCCGTGCTTGTCGCCCAGCACCTGGATCTCGATGTGGCGCGGATCGGTGATGAACTTCTCGACGAAGACGCGGCTGTCGCCGAAGGAGGAGGCCGCCTCCGACGTGGCGCGGGCAAAGCCCTCGGCCACCTCGCCGGCAGAGAAGGCGATGCGCATCCCCTTGCCGCCGCCGCCCGCGGAGGCCTTGATCATCACCGGGTAGCCGATCTCGTCCGCGATGGCCACCGCCTGTTCTGGGCCTTCGATCACCCCGAGATAGCCGGGAACGGTGGAGACTTTCGCCGCCGCGGCCGCCTTCTTCGACTCGATCTTGTCGCCCATGGCGGCGATGGCCGCGGGGTTGGGGCCGATGAACACGATCCCGGCGGCGGCCAGGGCCTTGGGGAAGGCCTCGCGCTCGGACAGGAAGCCGTAGCCCGGATGGACCGCCTGAGCCCCGGTCTGCCGGCAGGCCTCGACGATCTTCTCGATCACCAGATAGGATTCCGATGCGGCGGCGGGTCCGATAGGCACCGCCTCGTCGGCCATCTCCACATGGAGGGCGTCCCGGTCGGCGTCGGAATAGACCGCCACCGTCTCGATGCCCATGCGCCGGGCGGTCTTGATGACCCGGCAGGCGATTTCGCCCCGGTTCGCAATCAGGATCTTGTCGAACATGAACCCTCGAACGCTCCACCCTGGAAACATTTAGCCC
>DATHAU010000575.1:0-3634 GCA_035296545.1 Microvirga sp. | reverse complement strand
TGACACCCTCCTGTCATCCTGCCGATCCTTCGCGTCGGACTGGCGAGCGCGGCGTGGGACGGGAAGCAGGCGCAGGATGTAGCGCCCACTTCCCTCCTCACAAGGGAGAGGGGAAAGAGGCGTCACGTCTTTACGCGGCAGACTCTCAGGATGAGGCTGTGAGATCGGTTTTTGTGAGACAGCTTGCTTAGGAAAATGCGGCAGCCCTGACGGGAGCCTGGTTCCTCAGGGAAACCTGCTGCCCTGCGCCCCGACCGTCCAGGAGCATCTGAATCCGCTCGGCCAGATCGGCCGCCCTGTAGGGCTTATAGAGAAGTTCGAGATCGTTGATGGTCTCCTCGCTATCCACATAGCCCGTCGTGAGAAGCACGTGCACGTCGGGCCGCTTGCGCTTGATGAGGCGGGCGAGGTCGATTCCGGAGAGTTCCCCCGGCATGCGCACGTCCGAGAGCACGAGGCGCACGTCCTCGTTGGCCTCCAGCATCCCGGCGGCCTCGTCGGCGGTCTGAGCCTCGATGACCCCGAAGCCCAGGGACCTCAGGGTCGAGATCGCAACCTGGCGGACGGCGGGGTCGTCCTCCACCACGAGCACGGTCTGGCCGGTGCCGATGGGGGCTGTGACGGAGGCCTGCGCGTCCGGCAGCTTTTCCACCGGCGCGTCCGTGCGGGGAAGGAAGATGCGGATCGTCGTGCCCTGCTGGGGCGCACTGTCGACCTCCAGGTAACCGAAGGATTGCTGGACGAAGCCATAGACCATGCTGAGCCCAAGTCCCGTGCCCTTCCCGCTCTCCTTGGTGGTGAAGAACGGCTCGAAAACCCGCTCGAGCACCTCGGGCGGCATCCCGGTACCGGTGTCGCTCACGGCGATCATCACGAACTCGCCGGGGGGCCCGCCCGCGCCATCCTCCACGCGCCGGTTCTCGATGGCGATCGTCAGGTCGCCGCCGTCCGGCATGGCGTCCCGGGCATTGACCGCAAGGTTGAGGAGAGCGGCCTCGAACTGCGCCCGGTCCACCTGGATCGGCCAGGCGTTCGCTTCGGCGTGGAAGCTGGCGTTGATGCGTTCGCCCAGGGTCCGGCGCATGAGCTCCAGGAGGCCCGGCATCAGGGCGGTCACGTCGAGGGTCGAGACCTGCAGCGGCTGGCGGCGGGAGAAGGCCAGGAGCCGATAGGTGAGATCGGCGCAGCGCTGCGCGCTCTCCATGGCCATGCGGACCCGGCGCTCGGCCTTCTTGTTGCCTTCGATGGACTTCTGCATGAGGTCGAGATTGCCGATCACGACGCTCAGCATGTTGTTGAAATCGTGGGCGATCCCGCCGGTGAGGCGGCCCACCGCCTCGAGCTTGCTCGCATGGAGCAGGTTCTGCTCCAGCTGCCTTCGCTCCGTGATGTCGAACCACATGCCGAAGAACTCGCGGGGCCGCCCCTCCTCGTCGCGCATGAGCACGGTCTGATCGAGAAAATAGCGGTAGCCCCCATCGGCGCATCGCCAGCGGTATTCGAGATTGACGGTCCCGTCCTCCGCCAGTTCGGTGAGCTGGTTCAGCACCCGGTCCCGGTCGTCGGGATGGAGCCGGGACGACCAGAAATCGGGAGCCCCCAGAAACGCGTCGGGCCGGAACCCGGTGATGCGCTCGATGCTCACGTTGGTGAAGTTGAGCTGCCGGTGATCCTCCTGCACGGAGGCGGTGTAGAGGGCGATGGGAAGCGATTGCAGCACGATGGACTGGTGCTCCTCCCGCCGCCGCAGGGCCTGCTCCGTCTTCAGCTTCTCGCTGCGGACGCGCAGGTTCTCCATGAGGAGGCGCCGCTCCTCCTCGCCCTGACGGCGGATCTCCTCCGTCTTGCGGTAGAGGTCCACGAAGATGTCGACCTTCGATTTGAGGATCAGCGGCTCGATGGGCTTGAACACGTAATCCACCGCGCCCGCCGAATACCCTCGGAACACGTGCAGGTCGTCCTTGTTGAACGCGGTCAGGAACAGGATCGGCACCCGGGAGGAGCGGGGGCGGTTGCGGATGAGCCCGGCGACCTCGTAGCCGTCGAGCCCCGGCATCTGCACGTCCAGGAGAATGACGGCGAAGTCGTCCTCCAGCACATGGCGAAGGGCGGCCTTGCCGGAATCCGCCGTGACGATCTCGATGCCGGGCGAGCGCAGCATCTCTTCCACGGCGAAGAGATTGCGCGGATCGTCGTCGACCACGAGGATCTTTGCGATGATCGGACCGGACGCAGCGCGGGCCGGGCTCGGGCCTGGGAGGCCCGGATCCGACTTTGCTGGGTGCAGATGATCCATCATGACCTCAATTCGTGTGCCGAAGCGCCGTTGGGAATGGCCTTCCCGTCCGAGACATAGGTGCTTCGACCGAGTTGAACGCGCAGGACCGCGAGAAGTTGATCGATATCCACGGGCTTCGACACGTAATCCGTCGCGCCCGCCTCCAGGCACTTCTCCCGATCCCCCTTCATGGCCTTGGCGGTCACGGCGACGAGGGGCAGGTCGCGATAGCGGGCCATCTTCCGGATCTCCCGCATCGTCTCGTACCCGTCCATCTCGGGCATCATGATATCGACGAGCATGACGTCCACGTCCGGGTTGGCCTTCAGCTTCTCGATGCCCTCCAGGCCGTTCTCGGCGAAGATCACCGACATGCCGTGCTGCTCGAGGGCGCTGGTCAGGGAGAAGATGTTGCGCATGTCGTCATCCACGATCAGGACCTTGCGGCCCTCCACCGAGCCGTCCGCCCGCCGCTCGACGATGATCTGCTTCTCCTCCGGGACCGCCCCGATCGCCCGGTGCAGGAACAGGGCCGTGTCGTTGAGGAGCCGCTCGGAGGAGCCCTCCCCCTTCACGATCACCGTGGCGGCGATCCGCTCCAGCTGGCGCTCCTCCGCCCGGGTCAGGTCCTGGCCCGTATAGATGATGATCGGCAGATCCTCCCCGCCCTTCGTCCTGCGGATGCGCTCGATGAGCTCCGTGCCGGGAAGATCCGGCAGGCCGAGATCGATCACCGCGCAGTCGAACCTGCGCGCCTGGATGGTGTCCAGGGCGCTCTCGGCGCTGGAGACGCCGGTCACGTCCACCTGCTCGCTCTTGATGAGCTCGGCGATGCTCATGCGCTGGATGTCGTCATCCTCCACGAGAAGCAGGTTCTTGACCGGCCGGTCGATGAAGTCCTTCGTCCGGTTGAGGGCCCCCATGAGGGCGTCCCGGTCGACGGGCTTCTCCAGGAAGCCGAAGGCGCCGGCCTTGATGCCCCGCTTCTTCTGGTCGTCCACGGAAATCACATGGATCGGCACGTGCCGCGTCCGCGGATCGTGCTTGAGAAGGTCCAGCAGCGCCCAGCCGTCCATGTCGGGCAGCCCGATGTCCAGGGTGATCGCATGGGGCTTGTAGCGGTGGGCGAGAGCCAGGGCCGCTGCGCCGTCCATGGCGATCAGGCCCTTGAAGCCCTGCTCCCGGGCCAGTTCCAGCAGCACCGAGGCGAACATGGCGTCGTCCTCGACGATGAGGACGACCCGGTCGCCGGGCGCGATGGCATGGCGGTCGTCCAGGGAGGCCGAGAGCGCCATGGCGGCCGGGGGCTGCCGGATGATCGAGGGGTTTGAGTCCTGCTGATGGCCCGAGGTCCCA
>DATHAU010000574.1:0-3787 GCA_035296545.1 Microvirga sp. | reverse complement strand
ATATGCGTGCGCCGCGCCATCATGCGGGCCTCATGGCGAGCGACATCAGGCGCAGCCGGTCGGCGGCGCTCAGGCGCAGCCGCCCCTGCCGGACGCCCCAGCCCCTGGCCTCGAGCCGGTGGAGCACCCGGCGGTAGCCTTCCATCATCAGGATCGCGGGCTTGAGGGCTCCCCGGTCGAGGCGGAGCAGGGCGTCGTCGGCTGCGGCAAACCCCGCCCGGGCCTCCGCCGCAAGGGCCTCGCAGACCCGGGCGAAGCGCGGATCGGCCACGAGGGTGGCGGCCGGGGCATCCCCAAGCCCGAGCTGGGCCAGCCGCGAAAGGGGCACATAGACCCGCTCCCGCGCCGCATCCTCGTCCACGTCGCGCAGGATGTTCACCACTTGGAGCGTGCGCCCGAGGCCGAGGGCGAAATCGCGCGCGCCGGGGGCGCCGAACACATGGATCGACAGGGCCCCGACGGAGCCCGCCACCCGGCGGCCGTAGAGGCCGAACGCCTCGTCGTCCGCCAGGCGCACCCGCTCGGCGCTGTCGGTCTCCATGCCGTCGATGAGGGCGTGGCACTCGTCCAGGGGCAGCGCGTAAAGGCGGGAGGCCCGGGCAAGCTCCCGGCCGATGGGGGTTTCGGGGGCGCGGTGCAGGCGGTCGATCTCGCGACGCCACTCGTCGAGGAAGCGGCGCTTCTCCCCGGGAGGCGCCGCCCCGTCGGCGATGTCGTCGGCGGCGCGGCAGAAGGCATAGACCGCATGGATTGCGCGCCGCCGTTCCCGCTCCAGGCTGCGCATGCCGAGCCGGAAGGACGATCCGGACCGCCGCACCGCCGCTTCGGTCGTCCGGGCATCGCGGCCGGCGGGCCGGCGGATCGCGCCGCCGAGCCCTTGCAGAAAGGCCCGGGCGGCGTCGGTCCGGCTCACCTGCACCCGCTCCAGGATGGGATCGCTGCGGCGCAGGCGTCCGCTCAGCCGCTCGGCAAGCGCAAGGGTGGCGATGCCCTGCGCCCGCAGGCGCTTGTTCCGCACGCGCTCCGGCAGGGATCGCGCCCCGTCGATCAGGGCGTCCACCCGGTCGAGCATGGCGTCGAGGAGCGCACGACGGATCGCGGTTCGCGAGGGATCGAAGAAGCCGCTCTCGCCGCCGGCGACCGCCAGCCATTGGGTGGGGATGTAGATGCGCCCCAGGCGCTCCCGGTCGAGGCGGCAGTCCTGAAGGTGGTTGAGGATTTGCAGGGCGGTGCAAAGGGCGTCGGCGGGAGCCTGCGCGGCGACCGATTCCCCATGGAGTTCGAGAAGAAAGCGGCCCACCGGGTTGGCCGAAAGGCGGCAGTAGTCGAGGAGCTCGGACCAGTCCGCGTAGCGGGTCTTGACCGCGTCCTGGCGGAAGGCGCGAAGCAGGTCGCGGGCCTGCGCCATGCCGGCGCCGTGCCGCGCATCGGCCGCATGAAGGCGCGCCGCTTCCGGTGCCTGCGGATCGCCGGACACGAGCGCCCCTTCGAGGGCGTCGAGGAGATCGAGTTTTTCGGCCGCTGTGCGGCTGGGATCGTCGGCGATGTCGTCGGCGGCGCGCGCGACAGCATAGAAGGCCAGCACCGCGTCCCGGCGCTCGGGCGAAAGGACCAGGGAGGCGACGGGGAAGTTCTCGTCGCGGGGGCCTTTCGTGGCCGGTCTGACATGCGCGCCCATGGGGTCATCCTACGGGGTAGAATCGGCCCTTCCAACCGGCCCTGCGCGACCCTCCGATCCGCAGGAGAACGCTCCATTGAATCGCAAGACCCACGAGGGTGGTGAAAGGGTGCAGGGGGATCGACAGAAGGTTCTCCCGCGCCGACACCGTCACGACGGCGCGGGCCCCGAGGGACAGAAGCGCCGCGAGCAGAATCGGAGGCGTCGGCGCAAACGGCAGGAGCGCGAAGGGCAGCACATGGCCGCCCACGAGCAGCAGGGTCCAGACCGGCAGGCCCGCCGGCGTCGCCATGCCCTCGTGGGCGTTCTTGGCAAAGCCGTTCCAGGCCTCCTGGAAGCCCGCATACATGCGGCACGAGGCGAGCCGTTCTCCGGGCAGCAGGTCTGTCATGAAGCCCTTGCGGCGGAACAGGCGGGCGAGCTGGATGCCGTCATGGATGAGCGAGCGGATCGCCGCATGGCCGCCGCTGGCCCGATACGCCTCCCGCTCGAACAGCATGAGCTGGCCGCAGGCCGCGCCCAGGCCCGGATCCCGGGACAGGCGCATGAAGCCCATGGGCAGATAGCCGAGAAGCAGCAGGTTGATCGACGGCACGGTGAGCAGTTCGCCCGCGGACCCCATGACCTGGCGCGGCACGGCGCTGACGAGGCTCGCGTCCGTCGCCTGGGCATGGCCTGCGAGCCGGGCCGCCCCGGAGGCCTCGAGCCTCACATCCGCATCCACGAACAGCAGATGCGTGCCCTGCGCGGCTTCAGCAAGATGGTGGCAGGCATGAACCTTTCCGGTCCAGCCGTCCTCCAGGGGAGGAGCCGTGAGCAGGCGCACCCGCGCATCCCGCCCCGCATAGGCGCGGACGATATCGGCGGTGGCGTCCGTGGAGCCGTCGTCCATCACCAGGATCTCGACGGGAACGCCCCTCGAGCCGAGCGCCGCATCGAGCGCCGGGCCGATGTTGCCCGCTTCGTTGCGGGCGGGGATCAGGATGGACACGAGGGTGTCCGGCCGCGGCTGCGATCGCGGCGTCCTGCGCAGCACCGACAGGTTCATGGGAACGAGCACGGCGGGAATGGCCGCCAGCGCCAGCAGGACGTAGCCGACCACATCCATCATGAGGCGTGCCCCTCATGGGACGGATCGAAGCTGCGTCCGCGCAGGGCCGCGATCATCCGCCGCCAGCCGTCGTAGAGGCCGCCCACTCCGGCGCGGCCTTCGATCAAGGCCCGGAAGCGGGCGGGATCGCGGGCCGCCACGTCGGCGCCCAGCCGGTCGAGGGTTCCGGTCAGCTCCTGCTCCAGGCGCTCCAGACGGGCGGCGCGGGGGAGATCCAGGAGGTCGTAGCCGCGCATGGGAGCGCCGAAGGCGATGCAGGCCTCCGCTCCCCGCTCCAGCCAGAAGCTGTATTCGATGGCAAGCGGCAGGATCGTGCAGTCGGGCGCCATCTCCACGAGCCGCGCCACGCCCGGTTTCAACCCCAGCGGCCGCTCGCGCACGTCGCCGAAGCGTCCCTGCGCCGTGATCCACAGGGCGCGGCTGGGGGAGGAGAGGATCTCCTCGCTCGTCCTGAGAAAAGCTGCGGCCCCGCGCGGGGTCTCCAGATCGACCCCGAACGCGCCGATGCGGCCGAACACGCCGTATTGCTTGAGCATCGCCGCATCGATGGGGGCGTAGCTTTCATAACCCGGAAAGAGGGTCTCGGCGGCCAGGATGTAGACGGCCGCGTCCCACCACGCCGGATGGTTGGAATAGACGATGACCGGACCCGTGGGCGGCGCGGGCATTCCCCATTGGGCGACCCGCAGGGCGTTCATGTGGCGGGCAAAATAGCGCCGGAAGGTGGAGACCATGAAGCGGTGGATCAGGGCGGAGCGCTGCGCGACGGGGGAGGGCTCCCCGTCCTGTCCAGCATCGCGCTTTGCCATGGTCCGATCCGATTTCTGCTTCAAGACACGTTCCGTAAGCTCTCACCCTTGACGTCCGCATCCAGCGCATCGGCTGCGATCCAGCCCGACATCATCACCATGGGCATGCCGGGGCCGGGATGGGCGGCGCCACCCGCCAGATAGAGGCCGCGCACCTGCCGGCTCCGGTTGCCCGGCTTGAACGCGCCC
>DATHAU010000573.1:0-4319 GCA_035296545.1 Microvirga sp. | reverse complement strand
CTCCCCGGGCCGCGCCCGCCGCCTCGTCGCCTATCTGGAGACCCGCAGCATCGTGGTCACCCGGGCCGACCCGCGGGGGCTTCGCATCATCGCGCTCCCGGATCTCGGCTGGGAGACGGCCCCGGGCGACCCCAACGCCTTCGAGGAGCTGCAGGGCCCCTCGGACAAGACGGACCTGTTCGTGGTGGGATAGAATGTTATACAATGGCATTCGAGGAGCGTGCCATGCTGGCAAATCCGTTCGCGATCGCCCGCCGCTATGAGCGCCGCGCCATGGAACTCGCCACCGCCGAACCGATTCGGCTCCGCGAGATCAGGCAATTGCAGCCTGCCGCCGAGGCGGAGATCATGGCGGCGCGACCGGCCAGCGCCTTGGCCCGCCTCGTGCCGCCGAAATGGATTCTTCTCAGGCTGAAGGTCATGATCCTCATGATCCGCCGCCGCCAGATCCGCGACATGAAGATGCGCAAGGCCGAGCGGATGATCGAGCGCCTCGAGCGGCAGCTCGACCAGCTGGAGCGCCAAGCCGGCCTCGATTGAAGCCTGCCCGCTCCTGTGCGATGGGACACGGCAGGACAAGACGATCCTGGCGAGGGAACGGATCCGAAGAGCCTCCTCCGTAGGATTGCGAGGCGCGCCGATGTTCCGCTTTTTCGAGACCCGGATCGACTTCACCCGGCGACCACCCGACGCCTCGCCGCCGGACACGCTCCCGGGCTTCGCAGGATGCAGGGGCCTAGGCGCTTTCGTCCCGGTGCGATCATCGGTAGGGTGCGAACCCGTTCCAACAGCCCGAGTCGCACGCCATGCACAACGACCGCCTGAGCCTCGATGAAATCGTCCGGCGCGTGGACGCCAAGGCCGCCGATTACTGCGCCCTGAGCGACCGCATCTGGGCCATGCCGGAGCTGGCCTTCGAGGAGCACCGCTCCGTGGCGGAGCAGATCGCCATGCTGGAGCGCGAGGGCTTTCGCATCGCCCGCCAGGTGGGCGGCATGGCCACCGCCTTCATGGCCGAGGCCGGAAGCGGCGGCCCGGTGGTGGGCATCCTGGGCGAGTTCGACGCGCTGCCGGACCTTGCTCAAGCATCCGGCGCGACCGCCCATGCGCCCGTGAAGGCCGGGGCGCCGGGGCATGGCTGCGGCCACAATCTTCTCGGCTCCGGCTCGGCGCTCGCCGCCGTGGCCCTGAAGGACGCGCTGGAGGCGGAGGGCATCGCCGGCACGGTGCGGTATTACGGCTGCCCCGCGGAGGAGAGCGGCTCCGGCAAGACTTTCATGGCGCGGGCTGGCCTGTTCGACGACCTCGACGCCGCCTTCTGCTGGCATCCGGCGGTGGTCAACGAGGTGCAGACCACCTCGTCGCTCGCCTGCATCCAGGCCTATTTCCGCTTCAAGGGCCGCGCCTCCCATGCGGCCGCCGCGCCCCATGTGGGGCGCAGCGCGCTTGATGCGGTGGAGCTGATGAACGTGGGCGTCAACTACATGCGCGAGCACATGCCCTCGGACGCCCGGGTGCACTACGCCGTCACCCACACGGGCGGCGACGCCCCGAACGTGGTGCAGGCCCATGCGGAATCCCTCTACCTGGTGCGCTCGCCGCATCTGCCCGATGCCGAGCGCCTGTTCGAGCGCGTGAAGAAGATCGCCGAGGGCGCGGCGCTCATGACGGAAACCAGGGTGACGGTGCAGATCACGGACGCCACCTCCAACGTCGTTCCCAACCGGGCCCTTCAGGAGGCCATGTACGAGAACATGAAGCGCCTGGGCCCGCCGCTCTTCGACGAGAGCGATCATGCCTTCGCAGAAAAGCTGCGCCGGGCGGCGCTCACGGAGGAGGACGTCCTGGCGAGCGTGAAGCCGCACGATCCGTCGCTCCGGACGAAGATCCTGCACGACGGCGTGCTCCCCATGCCGGCGCGGGAGGACGTGATGATGGGCACCACCGACGTGGGCGACGTGAGCTGGATCGTGCCCACCGTGCAATGCCACACCGCGTGCTTTGCCATCGGCACGCCCTTCCACACCTGGCAGCTCGTCGCCCAGGGCAACCTGCCCGCCGCCCACAAGGGCATGGTGCTGGCCGCCAAAGCCATGGCGGCCACCGCCGCCGATTGCCTGCGCAACCCGGATCTCGTCGCCCGCGCCAAGGCGGAGCTGAGGGAGCGCACCGGCGGCAGGGCCTATGTGTGCCCGATCCCGGACGACGTGACGCCGGACGACCTGCGCGCCAAGGCGGCCTGACCGGCTCTGGCCCAAACTTGCAAGCGCGGCGGCTGCCGATCCGCGCGCCCTTTGCATTTCGGCAAGATCCCCTTGGCATCCGCCGGGCTCGCGCCCGACGGGGCGCAGTCCTATCTTGCCGGTGATCGAGCATTCTCCGCAGAAGTGGATCCGGTTTTGCGAGAGAGAATGCGGCAGGCCAAGACGGCCCGGAGCAGGACCCGATAGGATCATGCTCCGGCCATGGAGAGCGCCATGAAGCTGACCGGAATTCACCATCTGACCGCCGTGACCGCGGACGCCCCCGGCAACCACGCCTTCTACACCGAGGCCCTGGGCCTGCGGCTGGTGAAGAAGACCGTGAACCAGGACGACGTGAGCGCCTATCACCTGTTTTATGCGGACGGCCTCGCCTCGCCCGGAACGGACATCACCTTCTTCGACTGGCCGGTGGGGCGCGAGCGCCGCGGCGCCCACAGCATCTCGCAGACGGGCTTGCGGGTGAACGGCGAAGGGGCCCTGCGATGGTGGAAGGAGCGCTTCGCCTCCCGGGGCATCCGGCACGAGAACATCGTCGAGCGGGACGGTCGGCTCACCCTGGATTTCGAGGATTTCGAAGGCCAGCGCCTGAGCCTCGTGGACGACGGCGGCCGGGGCGAGGCCCATCCCTGGGAGCGCAGCCCTGTTCCGGCCGAATACCAGATCCGCGGCCTCGGCCCGATCCGCATCAGCGTGCCGGGGCTCGAGCGCACCGCCCGCGTTCTCACCGAGGGCATGGACATGCGGGCGGAGCGGGACTATCGCGTGGGCGACACGCCGGTGCATGTGTTCGCCATGGGCGAGGGCGGGCCGGCCGCGGAGCTGCACGTGGCGGTGGAGCCCCATCTCTCCCCGGCCCATCCGGGCGCCGGCGGCGTGCACCACGTGGCCTTCCGCACCCCGAACGAGGCAACCTATCAGGAATGCTGGGAGCGCCTCCAGGCCCTGCGGGCTCCGTCGAGCGGCCCCGTGGACCGCTACTACTTCAAGAGCCTGTATTTCCGCGAGCCTAACGGCATCCTGTTCGAGATCGCCACGGACGGCCCGGGCTTCGACGCCGACGAGCCCATGGAGAGCCTCGGCGAGCGCCTCGCGCTCCCGCCCTTCCTGGAGCCGCGGCGGGCGGAGATCGAGGCGGGCCTGAAGCCCTTGTAAAAGACGCGGCGCGGCCTTGAAGCCGCGCCGCATCGTTTTCTGTCAACCCTCAGCGCGAGTAGATCGCCGAGTTGCCGCCGTGCTCCTTGACCTCGACGCTTTCGAGCCAGACCCGGGCGCCGGTCTCGGCCTCGACGTAGCGCGCCACGTAGTCGAACACGTATTTGGCCGTCGCCTCGCAGCCCACCGCCGGGAGAACGCGGATGTCGATCAGCCCGTCCTCGTGGAGGGCCCGGAACCGCGCCAGCGCGGGATCGTCCTCGGCCACCAGCATGGTGTGGTCGAACATCTCCTTGAGCCAGGCCTTCACGGGCTTCAGGCCGCCGAAATCGAAGCACCAGTTGCGCTCGTCGAGCTCATGGGTGGCGAACACGAACCTGAAGGCCAGGGCATAGCCGTGGACCAGGCGGCAATGGGAGTGGGTGGCCCGCCATTGCCGGAAGCAGCAGGACAGCCCCTCGCTGTGATCGTAGGACTTGGTGGAGCGGTAGATCTCGCGCGGCTTCGCCGTTGCAACGGGATCGAGCGCCGGGATGATGACGGACATGTTCATGGGGAGCTCTCCGGGATCGAAGCGGTTCGGGCTTATTCGGCGCTGCTGCGGTCGAGGGCGACGCATTCCTGCATGAACTCGCTTTTGAGCCCTGCATCCTTGGCCATCTCGCCCCAGTGATAGGTGTTGATCATCCGGCTGCGGCGGCTGGCGCGCACGCCGCGCTGGGTCTTGCACATGTGCACGGCGCTCACGCGCACCGCGAGGCCGCGAGGCTTGGTGGCGTCCATGATGTACTGCCCGATCTGCTTGACCAGCTCCTCCTGGATCTGGAGCCGCGAGGCGAAGTATTCGACGATCCGGTCGTATTTCGACAGCCCGATGATCTTGCCGTCGGCGGCCGGGAGAAT
>DATHAU010000572.1:0-2651 GCA_035296545.1 Microvirga sp. | reverse complement strand
GCCGCCAAGGTGATCATCGTGCCGGGCTACGGCATGGCGGTGGCCCAGGCGCAGCACGCCCTTCGCGAGATGGCCGACACCCTCAAGGCCGAGGGCGTCGAGGTGAAATACGCCATCCATCCGGTGGCGGGCCGCATGCCCGGCCACATGAACGTGCTCCTGGCGGAAGCCAGCGTTCCCTATGACGAGGTGTTCGAGCTCGAGGACATCAACGGCGAGTTCGCCCAGGCCGACGTGGCCTTCGTGATCGGCGCCAACGACGTGACGAACCCGGCCGCCAAGACCGACCCGGCCTCGCCCATCTTCGGGATGCCGATTCTCGACGTGGAGCGGGCCAAGACCGTGCTGTTCATCAAGCGCGGCATGGGCTCGGGCTATGCGGGGGTGGAGAACGAACTGTTCTTCCGCGACAACACCATGATGCTGTTCGGGGACGCCAAGAAAATGGTCGACCAGATCCTCAAGAATCTCGTCTGATCCCTCCGACGCTCAATCGATTCGAGCAGGGCCGGCCGCAGGACCGGCCTTGTTCGTGTGGAGGCCACGATGACGATCACCCTGCGCCCTGCGCTCGCCCGGGACCGCGACGCGGTCGTCGCGCTGATCCACCAGCTCAATGTGTTCGAGGCGGATCTCACCGGCGACCGGCGGCGGGATTACGGCGGCGCCGAGGGCTATTACGGCGAGCTGATGCAGCGCCTCTCCCAGCGCAACGGCCGCATCATCCTGGCGGTGGAGGAGGGCGTCATCGTCGGAGCCATGGGCTTCTCGCTGGACCAGGACGCCGCCTACATGTCCGACGGCACCCGCCGCCACGGCACGGTCACGGACCTGGTCGTTCACGAGAACTGGCGCGGGCGGGGCATCGGCCGGATGCTCCTGGCCGAGGCCGAACGGCTGACCAGGGCGGAGGGCCTCAAGCGCCTCGTCATCGGCGTGCTGGTGGCCAACGACAAGGCCGAGCGCACCTACCGCAATTTCGGCTTCGAGCCCTATGTGGCGATCATGAAGAAGGAGCTGTGATGGATTGTGGCGTCTGGGGTATTTGACGCCACGCGCGGATGTATAATAAAATAACATTTTATTGCCCGCTCCGAGGTCCTGTTGTGCGCCCTTCGAACTTGATGCCCTCCCTGAAGGCGATCCTTGTCATATTGGCGTTGGCTGCTTCGGGAAAGGCTCCCGCCGCGCCGAACCCCAGTAAGTTTGTGACGGAGGCGGATGCTCAACAGGCTCTCACGCTCGCTCTCAAGAACATTCATAAGGGAGTGTGCGGGCATCAAGAAATGTGTGCGCCCACAACGGATGGTGAGTTGGCGCGCCCCCCGGTGTTGATCGACGATACCCGCAGGGCGATGACAGTCGGGGTTTTCTCGGGCATGGCTGAGAAATGCGGTCTCGATTGGGAGAACAATTTCTTCAAGCCGATGATGGCCCACTTCCGCCATAAGGCTCAGTTCAGCCCGCGGCAGCTTGCATTGATTGCCACGGTCCATGGCATACAGCAATCTGTGACCCTTAGATCCGTCACTGCTGACAGCTGTACGCCTGAGAGAAAGCGGCTTCTGTCGAAGCCGATCATGCCTTAGCCTTTGCTCTTTGCCGGAGCATCTTCTCAGACAGAAACTGTACCAAGCCGACTATCGGAAGCCAACCGCTTTCGCCGGCGTGGAGGACGTTGGGAAACGCAAGAGGTCGGGAGCGGGAAGCGGGAGGCTCAGACTGACCGCGCCGCTTCCTGGCTCCTTCCTACGACCGGAACAGGCCCCCGCCGCCGCCCTGGAGCCTTGAGGTGCCCTGGCGGGCTATGGCGTTGGCGTTGTCGATGGTGAGCGCGCGCTGGTAGCTCTCGGCCGCCTGCTGGCGGTCGCCCTTGCGCTCGTAGGCGACGCCGCGCCAGGCCCAGGAATCGGCGTCCTTGTTGTCGACGTTGAGGGCCGCGTTGAAATCCTCGATGGCCTTGTCGTACTGGTTCGTGGCCACGAGGCTCTGGCCGCGGGCCGCATAGGGAGCGGCCACGAAGGGATTGCGGTCGATGGTGGCGTCGAAGTCCAGGATCGCCTGGGGGTGCATCCCCTGGCGCTGGTAGAGCAGGCCCCGCGAATGAAGCGCCTCGGCGGATTCGGGCAGCAGGCGGGTCGCCGTGTTCAGGTCGTTGAGGGCTTCCTGGAAGTTGCCCTGCGCCCGCAGCAGGTTGGCGCGGCCGATATAGGCCGGGCCGTAATTGGGGTCGGCCTCGATGGCGCGGCTGAAATCCGCCAGGGCCTGGTCGTTGCGGTTGGTCTGGCGCAGGGCCAGGGCGCGGTTGGCATAGGCCGGCGCATAGTTGGGATCGATCTGCACCGCCTTGGTGAAATCGGTCATGGCGTCGCTGTAGCGCCCGAGCCGGGCATAGGCCGCGCCGCGGGTGTTGTAGGCGCCGGGATCGCTCGGGTTGCGCTGGATCACGTCGGACAGGGACGCGATGTTGACCTTGCTGGTGCCCTGGGTGTCCTCCTCCACCACCGCGATGCGCTGGGCGGGGCCGCTGCTGGTGGTGCCGCAGGCGGAGAGGCCAAGGGCGACAAGGGTCAGGCTCAAGGGGGCAAAACGGCGAATCGATGGGGCGAACACCTTCGTCTCCAGCTTCTTAAACTCGGGTACCAGGAAGC
>DATHAU010000571.1:0-5328 GCA_035296545.1 Microvirga sp. | reverse complement strand
CCTGACTCTTTTTGCAGATCGCGAAGAGCACCAGTTCGTTTCCACGTTGCCGCAGACCGCCTACCCATTGAAGGGTGCTGCAACCGCATAAGCCCGTGGCGGCCCCTCTCGTCCTGCCGCGCTGTTCAAAACAACGCGGCAGGACAGGATGCCTTGGTCGATTGCTAGTCCCCCAAATGGAGGGGATCCAGCTTCGATCCTGAGTAATACATCCCGTACTGGGTGTCGCGGGTGGATCGCTTCTTGTCCAGTTCCGTAAACTGCGCTCGGGCTTTGTCATACTGACTCAGATGGTAGAGAGCCCACCCGCGCAGCACGCCGAGGCCTTGGTCCTCCTTCGCGACGGAGGCACGCTTGTCCAGCGTCGCAAGCGCTTCACGATATTGTCCGTTCTTGAACTGCTCGACTGCAGCATTGGCGAGCTGGCCGGATTGTGGCGAACCGCCTCCCCCGCCTCCCCTGCGTCTGGCGGTTGCCTCCCGCTTGCCCGCTGGGCTCTGCGGCCTGTCGTAGGCTTGGAGTGCAGCAATGGCTTTGTACTGCTTGCCGTAATCCGCGAGCGTCTTCCGGAACAAGGCTCGGTCGTTGGTGCGGTGAGCCGCAAGCGCCAGTCCGAGTACGTTGGTCTCGTTTGCCTCCCAGGCCACCGACGAGGCGAACCACTGGCGAGCCTTGGCAAAGCCGTTCTTGTTGTAATGGTACCAGCCGAGAGCTTGGCTGCCATTGACGGACTTGGTGGCCTCCACCACCTCCTCCATGCGGGCCAGCCGCGTGTCGTCGAGCGTCGCCGGGTTCGGCTGGGTCAGAGCGGTCGCGACGATTTCAATGAACAGCTTGGCAATCAACGGAGAGGCGTTGCGCCATTCATAGGCAGCGGCCTCGGCCTCCGGAAGCTGGCCCTGTTGGCGCAGCGCCAAGGCATAGCCCTCGGCAGCCTTGGGCAGCTTGTCCCATTCCATGGCCTGCTTGAACCACTCAGCCGCCGCGGGCCAGGACTTCAGGGAGTAATTGTACCAGCCCAGCAGGTCCGCATCGTTGGACAGCTTCTTCTGCTTGACCAGGGCCTCAAAACTGCGTAAGTCCGCCGGCGGCACCGCAGGAGCCGTCGCATCGGAAGCCACGGCGCCGATCTGCCGTCGCAGAAGGTCGAGTTGCACAAGCTCGAAGGCCTTTGCGTTGTCGGCCCGGTACCGGGCAGCGGCCATGAGCGCTTTGACGGCCGGAACCGGCAGCCGTTCCATGGCCTTCTGAACCGTGGCCAGCCGTTCGGCAGGATTAGGGCAGCGCGTCAGAATATACCTGTAGAGTTCCTGCGCCCGATCCTCCTGGCTCGTCTGAATGAGCGCCTCGGCAACGCGCCACATGGCGTCCACATCCGCGCAGACCAGCATGCCCGGGTGCGCTTCCGCCACAGCCAGCACGCCATGAGCGTCCTTGGCGTCCGATGCGCCGATCAGCTGGACGCGAGCCTGCGCGCGGTCGAATTCGCGCACGAGTTTTTCCGATGGCCGCCAGGCTGGATCCGCCTTTCGGATGTTCTCGACGGCGAGCCTGATCTCGTCATAGCGCCCCTCCCCGAACAGATCCCAGAGCTTCTGTTCGACGGCGGGGTCTCCAGCCTCATTGAAGAGATCGGCCGGGGGCTCCCAGGACGGGTTCAGAGCCTTGATGCGCTTGATCTCCATCGACACCCGGGCAGAGTCGTTCTGCGACGCGTAGAACCGCAATGCGCTTTCATCGATTTTGGCGGAAGGCTCGCGAGCCGGTCTTGCGGCTTGGCGTGACGTCCGGGGCGCGGGCGCCGGATCGTTTCCTAGAAGAAGCGGACCGCCGGTCGGCGCAACCTTCGCGCCGGCGTTGTCGGGCGCCGGCGCCCGGAGGTCGAAAGGAGCGTCAGCCGCGGCATCGTTGAGCTGGCTCGAAAAGAGCTCTGATGGCCGGACTGGCTTATCCGAAGCGTGACCTGCCGGGCTCATCAGAACGGACGAGCCGATGCAGCTGAGGAGAAGGGCCATTCGTTTCATAGACATTCCGGGTACCTTTCCTGAAGGGCGATCAACGAGAGAATGTGAAGCGTCGTGGAGTAGTAGGTGTCGGGCTCGACCTTACGGAGAGAGGGGTGCAGCTTCTCCCGATGCAGGGCGCATTTCGCGGAGGCCACCACGGCTTTGAAGCCGCTGCCGCCGAAGGTCTGGAGCGCGCCGCCGGTCGCCAGATCGACCTCGAACGGTCCAAGGTCCAGTTGCTCGTTCCAGAGTCCTGCGAACGGGCGCAGAAGATCGGGCTGGACGATCTTCGCCCAGACCAGGTAGAGCGGGATGCGGATCGCATTGTAGCTGAATTTCGCCGGGAAGGCCTTCGCAGGGCTGGGCGATCCCGAGCCGATTGCGATCCAGTCGGCCGGAAGCCGGAGAGGTCCGAAGCGACCTTCCCGAAGCAGCTTGAGACCCGTCGCCTGGATCTGATCCCAGTCGGTTTCGGGCTGCAGCGTCTTGAAGCGCTCGAAGGCGGGAAAGACCCAGTAGGACAGGTTCAGGACCTGACCATCCGGGTGATCTTCCGGCGCGAAGCCGACGCGGCCGGGGATCAGAGCCGGACCGGCGCCGCTCGAGGTGGTGTTGGCTCGTCCGAGGGCAGTCACGATCCCACGGGCTGCATCCTTGTAGTCGCTTCGCCGCCACTTCTCGGCAGCCTCGATCAAGGCCCAGGCTATGAGGATATCGCCGTCCGAAGCGTTGTTCCTGTCGGCGACGTTCGGGAACGACCGTTCGTCCCATTTCCAGGCCGCAAGACCGCTGACGTCGATGTAGAGTTCGCGCCTGGTCCATTGCCAGATCTCATCGAAGCCGGCGCGATCGCCAGCTCTGACCGCGATGAGCATGGCGTAACCCTGGCCTTCGCTGTGGCTGATCCGGTTCACGTCATCGATGACCCGCCCCGCCCGGACGAAGCGCTTTCTGTAGGCGCTCCATGCAAGATCAAGCCAGTTGACGGCGAGCCCTGCTCCTTCCACCTGAGGCCTGTCCGCCGTCAGTCCGGCGGCCGTTCCCCCCAAGGCGGGGAATGCGGCAGAGATCAGCATGGCAAGCCCCATACAGGTCTGACGCATCATCATGACTCGCGCACTCCCGATGAGCGGAGGACCCACTGCATGAAGGCCGTCATCACCACGAACAGGCCCAGCAGAACCGCGAGATAGACGGGGATGTTGCGGGACAGCCATCCGGCTGCGATCAACCTGACGTTCTGAAGGCTGAGGGCCGCCGTCGGGACGAGCAGGATCTCGCCCGAGACGCGGGTGCTGATGGCCCCGTCCCTGGCGGTGTAGACCGCCGCATCGCCGACGAACTGCTGCCAGAGCGAGCCTGTGAGGAGATCGCCCACCGAGCGGGAGAGATCCTCGGCGGTCGGCGCAACGAAGACAGTTGTCGAGTTGACGCTCGGCAACAGCTTTGCACGCCAGCCGTCCACAATGCCGTCCGACCTGGCGCCTTGCGCGACGACGAGGGTGCTGCCATCGGTGAGCGGCAGGTCCGCCCTCGGCCGCTTCGCAATAATTCCTGTATGGCTAACGGTATCGGAGATGAAGCTGGAAACCGTCTCGAGCGACGACAGGCTGTAACCCCGCAGCCAATCGGAGGCCGTGCCGTCGAAGACCTTCGACATTCCGGAAACCGGGGGTGAATTCTCGAGGGATGAGGCCGCAGGAAGGCTTGCGGTGCTTTCGACATTCATTCTCCCGTTCGGAAGATTCGATGCGAATTCGACAGCGTCGCCCATGGACGCCACCTGCACGCGATTTTTCAGGACGGCGACGTCCGGCGTGTTCGTGGCAGGCTGCCGCCAAGCTCGCCTGAGCTTGTCGGGGTCGAGACCGGCAGCCCGCAAGGTTGCCTCCGGCATGTCGTCATACGCCCCGAAGGCGAGCACATGCGGCGTCCCTGCCGGCACGACATCGAACGTGAACCGGGCCTTCGCTTCAAGGCTCGACACGCTCGCCATCTTGGCCAGAGCCGTCAGGGCGGCTTCAACGGCTTCGTGACGACCCTTCGGCACGAAGATCATCAACTCGTTGGAGCCCGACAGCCGCGCCAAGCCGCCTGGAATGACGGACGAGATGTTCGGAAGCGCGCCGATGCGTCCCAATGCGGGAATGGTGATCTGGCTCGTGCCCGACAGGAGGAAACGTTCGCGCTGATCGATGAGCGCCTCCAGGGAGCATTTCTCATCGCTGCCGGTGCGGGTCTCCGCCTCGACGTCGATGGTGTTCAAGCCCGGCTTGAAGGTGCTGATGGGCAGATGGAAGTCCCGCTTGCTGAGCACATCGCCGGCAGAATTGGCCAGAGGGGCATTTGCAATCTGCGTACCGTTGACGCTGATGACCATCTTGCTCGTCGGCAGCAGGCCGGGCGCATAGACGGCGTCGGCCGCGACGGTCACGCGGTCGTAGTCCGCAGCCAGAAGATCGCCGGGCATCTGGATCTGGAAGGTCTGGCGCTGGAGGCGGCCTCTGAAGGGCTCGGCATCGGCGCCCAGCTCGGCAAGGGTGACCGTCTCACCGCCTCCCACCTGCCGGCCGCTGACGTTCTTGAGAGCGCGGAGCCCGGCAGGCGATCCCTGCGGCACAATCTGCTGAGCTTGGTGCGACAGAGCATCCAGAGCAAGATCAACCTCCGCGTCGGTGTCTCCGGTCGCCACCAGCACGACGCTGCCGTTCTGAACGTTGTGCTGAAGCTGGTGCCGCGCACCCATCCCCGGGACTTTCAGCCCCGTGGAACGCTGGATTTCAGGAGCGGTCCCGACGACGATGTCGAGACCTGCCTCGTTCTTCATCTCGGACGCAAGCTCCACCCGGGGATGCGCAAAACGACCGAACATCACAGCCGACTGGACGGCGCGGGAAGCCTGGTTCAAACCCGCAGTCTCCCGATTGCTTGGAGTCCTGACTCGGATCGATGTCGTGCCGTCGCGGCTGGGTTGGATCGCGGGCAGATCCTGCAGGCTGCGAATTTCTCCGGATCCGCCTGTAAAGGTGAAGGCGCTCTGGTCCTGCATCAGCTGTGTCCAAAGCTCGTAGGTGGAATCGACGGAGCAATCGACGCGGTGCGTTTGGCGAACCTTGACCCGCACCGAGTTGAAGCCGGCCTGGAGGATGCCTACCGGGACGTTGAGGCTCAGGGTCTCTGTTTGGTTTGCGTTCTGGACGGCGGTTTCGCCAATGACGACATCATTGACTTGAACGGTCAGCCGGAAGGTCTCCGGCATGACGGAGATCGCGTTCCGGTAGGCCAGTTTGAACTTGGCCGGCCGCGCTGCTTCTCCGGCGGA
>DATHAU010000570.1:0-4330 GCA_035296545.1 Microvirga sp. | reverse complement strand
GCCTACGCCCCGTGGAACCTCACGGGCGCGGGCGGCAAGCTCGAGGGCTTCGAGATCGATCTGGCCAACGACCTGTGCGGCCGCATGAAGGTCAAGTGCGAGATCATCGCCCAGGACTGGGACGGCATCATCCCGGCGCTCAACGCCAGGAAATACGACGCCATCATGGCGGGCATGAACATCACCGACAAGCGCCTCGAGGTGATCAACTTCTCGCAGGCCTATGCCGCCACCCCCCATGGCTGGGGCGTGATGAAGGACTCGCCCCTCGCCAAGCTGGCGGGCACCGGCACCACCGTGAGCTTCGAGAAGGACCCGGAGGGCGCCAAGAAGGCCATCGAGGCCTGGAAGCCGCTCCTGAAGGGCAAGACCGTGGGCGTGCAGGGGTCCACCGTGAACTCGCAGTTCCTGGAGACCTACCTCAAGGACGTCATCCAGATCCGCGAGTACAAGACCACGGAGCAGCATGACCTCGACCTGACCGCCGGGCGCATCGACGCGATCTTCGCGGGCTACGGGGCCCTGAGCGCCACCCAGGAGAAGCCCGAGTTCAAGAACATGATGGTGGCCGGCACCGGGATGCGCGGCGGCCTGCTCGGCCGCGGCGTGGCGGTGGGCATGCGCAAGGACGACGCGGAGCTCAAGGCCATGTTCGACAAGGCCATTCAGGCGGCCATCGCCGACGGGACCATTCCGAAGCTTTCGCAGAAGTGGTTCAAGGTCGACATGACCCCGCAGACCTGACCTCAGCGGACCGCCGGACGCCATCAGCGGCCTCGCCTCTTCTCGCGGCGAGGCCCATTCGGGAGGGTTGAGACGCGTGCAGCAGTTGAGCTATTTCGAGCTCGTCGGTTTCGGCCCCAACGGCTGGGGATGGTTGCTTTTCCGGGCGACCCTCATGACCCTGGCGGTCGCCTCCTGCGGCTTTCTCCTGGGCTCCGTGATCGGAACCATCGTGGCCTGGGCGAAGATCGGCGGCAATCTCGCGGCCCGGGGCATCGCCGACGGATACACCACCGTCCTGCGGGGCATCCCCGACCTTCTCGTGATCTACCTGTTCTATTTCGGCGGCAGCGCGGCGCTGGGGGCCATCGGCAGCCTGTTCGGGGCGGAAGGCTTCATCGGCATCCCGGCCTTCGCCACCGGGGCCATGGCCATCGGCATCATCTCGGGAGCCTATCAGGCGGAGGTCTTCCGCGGCGCGTTCCAGGTGCTGGGCCGCGGCGAGCTGGAAGCGGCCCGCTCGGTGGGGATGCACCGCTGGCTCATGTTCCGCCGCATCATCGCCCCGCAGGTGCTGCGCTTCGCGATCCCGGGGCTCGGCAACACCTGGCAGCTGGTCCTGAAGGAATCGGCGCTGATCTCCGTCACCGGCCTCGTGGAGCTGCTGCGGCAGTCGCAGGTGGCGGCGGGCTCCACGCGCCGCCCCTTCGATTTCTACGTCACGGCGGCGGTGCTGTACCTGCTCATCACCTGGGTGTCGACCTTCCTGTTCCAGCGGGCGGAGACCCACTCGATGCGCGGCATGAAGAGGGCTTCCTGATGGACTTCGTTTTCATGAAGGACACCTTCCTGAGCCTGCTCGGCGGCATTCCGCTGACGCTCAACCTGGCCCTCACGTCCGTGGCTCTCGGGGCCATCCTGGCCATGGTGCTCGCGCTCATGCGCATGTCGGGCTACCGGGTCCTCGACTGGCTCGCCCAGGCCTATGTGTTCGTGTTCCGCGGCACGCCCCTGCTGGTGCAGATCTTCCTGATCTATTACGGCCTCGGGCAGTTCCGCCCCACCCTGGACGCCTTGGGGCTGTGGACCTTCTTCCGCGAGCCCTACTGGTGCGCGATCCTGGCCTTCACCCTCAACACCGCCGCCTACGCCAGCGAGATCATCCGCGGCGGGCTGCAGGCGGTGCCGCACAACCAGGTGGAGGCGGCGCGGGCCTGCGGCATGTCCCGCCTGCTCCTGTTCCGCCGCATCATCTTCCCCATCGCGGTGCGGCAGGCGCTTCCGGCCTACGGCAGCGAGCTGATCCTCATGGTGAAGGCGACCTCGCTCGCCTCGGTCATCACCATGATGGAGGTGACGGGCATCGCCCACAAGCTCATCTCCCAGACCTTCCGGATCATCGAGGTCTTCGTGGTGGCGGGCCTGATCTATCTCATCCTCAACTTCACCATCACGCGCATCATCATGGCGGTGGAATGGCGGCTCTCGCCGCATCTGCGCCGTCCCACGGCCGTCGAGCCGCGCCTGGAGGCCGCCCATGTCTGACGGAGCCACATCCCTGCAGCCCGGGTCCACCCCGGCGGTCGCCATCCGCGGCCTGCGCAAGAGCTTCGGGTCCCTCGAGGTTCTCAAGGGCGTGTCGCTCAGCGCCCGCGAGGGCGACGTGGTGTCGATCCTGGGCGCGTCCGGCTCCGGCAAATCCACCATGCTCCGCTGCATCAACATGCTGGAGGTGCCCGACGGCGGCGACGTGGAGATCGGCGGCGAGACCATCAAGCTGAAGAAGGGCCGCAAGGGCATGGCGCCCGCCGATCAGCGCCAGGTGGACCGCATCCGCTCCCGGGTGGCCATGGTGTTCCAGAGCTTCAACCTCTGGTCCCACCTGACGATCCTGGAGAACGTGATCGAAGCCCCCGTGCACGTGCAGAAGCGCCCGAAGGCCGAGTGCATCGCCGAGGCCGAGGAGCTGCTCGCCAAGGTGGGCATCGTCGACAAGCGCAACCAGTACCCGTCGCACCTGTCGGGCGGCCAGCAGCAGCGCGCGGCGATCGCGCGGGCGCTGGCCATGCACCCCAAGGTGATGCTGTTCGACGAGCCGACCTCCGCCCTCGACCCGGAACTGGTGGGCGAGGTGCTGCGCGTCATGCGCGCGCTGGCGGAGGAAGGCCGCACCATGCTGGTGGTCACCCACGAGATGGGCTTTGCCCGCGACGTGTCGAACCGGGTCGTGTTCCTGCACAAGGGCGTGGTGGAAGAGGAAGGCCCGCCGGCCGAGGTGT
Source organism: Microvirga sp. (assembly GCA_035296545.1). Classification (GTDB taxonomy): domain Bacteria; phylum Pseudomonadota; class Alphaproteobacteria; order Rhizobiales; family Beijerinckiaceae; genus Microvirga. The sequence continues at coordinate 1,328 of DATHAU010000570.1, read as the reverse complement.
TCGGCGCCCCGAAATCCGAGCGCTTCAAGCAGTTCATCTCAAGCCACAGATAAATCAGGGCGCGGTCGCCTCCACCCTGTCGTCCCGGGGCCGCGCAGCGGAGCCCGGGATCCATAAACGCCAACAGGGCAGGACGAAGCACAGGGGATGCCGCCGCGCTCCTTCTGGAAGCGTTGTGTTTATGGATCCCGGCCTTCGCCGGGATGACAGGGCGCGTTCTTCTGCCGGCGATTCGGATCCCCTCGCGGCATCCGCTTCGCCCTTTCTGTCTAACGCCGGTCGATCCGGCGGACCGGACCCTGGCCCGGCGGGTGCGGGAAGGGCCCTGATCCCTGCCGATCAATCCCGCGCCAATCGTCGGCGCGCTGCTCGCGCCTCGACCCGCCCAGGACGAAGCCCAGCCCGGCGGGAACGGCCAGGATGAGCAGCGACACGAGACCCCAGACGACCACGATGGCCCCGAGCCCCAATCCCCTCAAGGTCGTCAGAGCCCAGGACAGCCATTCGACCGTCTCCGGATGGCCGGTGACCATGTCCGCATTGCGGGCCGCGACGCCTCCGAAGAAATCCAGGAGCCCGTAGGCGCCCCAGGCGAACAGCGACCAGACCAGGACGGCGATCCAGGCCAAACCCCACAGGAGCCGTTTCATCTAGCGCTCGTCGAGGCGAACGGCGGTGCCGTCGATCTGCCGCGGGCCGCGCTTGGGCGCGCCCAGGTGCTCGTGGATGATGCGCATGTTGCGCTCGTTGGCCTTGAAGAAGATGTCGAACACGTCGCCGGCGAGCGGAATCGCGCCCAGGGCCGTATCCACCGCCACGTTGCCGATCATGCGGGCGATCTTCCAGCGCGGCAGGCCGAGCTGGCGCGCCTCCCAGATGATGTAGCTTGCCAGCGCCGCCGAGATCGCGTCGCCCACGCCCGGCACGAGGCCGATCACCGAATCGAGGCCGACGCGGCGGTTCAGGCCGGGAATCACGAAGGCGCTGTCGAGCAGCTTGGCCAGCAGGGTGATGCGCGCGAGCGCATCCGCCCTGCTCGGGCCGGCCGTCTTCAGGGCTTCGAAAACAGCGCTGCGGGTCGCGTTCATCCGGGTCTCCAGCCATTCGCAAGTGCGCCGGTGAAAGGGCGCAACAAAGATGATGTGTGCATGGCAATTCGGGTGTGCAAGAGGCGCCAAAGGAAAACGGCACGGCGCATCGTCAGGAGAAGACGGACGCCAACACGCTGGAATCCATGAGCATTTCCCGGCTTACCCCTTCCGGTCGGACCCCCCTCCCCTGAACCCTTGCCTGAGCCGGGCCTGGGCTTAGGTTGCACGCCCGGCGCT
>DATHAU010000569.1:0-12595 GCA_035296545.1 Microvirga sp. | reverse complement strand
TCGCAACCTGCGGCTCCGGCGTGTCGGCCGCCCTCCTCGGCGTCGCCCTCGAGACCGTCGGCCACCCGATCCAGGCGATCTATGACGGCTCCTGGGCCGAATGGGGCGCGCGGGAGGACCTGCCGGTGGCGACGGGGCCCGCGAAGGCGGGGTGAGCACGGGGTTCTGTCCGGATCGGGCGCTGCAAGCCTCCTCCCGACGCTCGCCGGTGTGACGTGTGCTGTCATCCCGGGGCCGCGCAGCGGAGCCCGGAATCCATAACCGCTGACGACGCAGAGGGACTCGCAGACCGTCCCGCCCTTCCTCCCACCGTCGAGGCTATGGATCCCCGCCTGCGCGGGGATGGCAGGGAGAGCTGTGAGGGTCGCGTTCCGAAAGCCTGCCAACAAAAAGGCCCCGGGAACACCGGGGCCTTCGTGCCTTTCCTTCAACCCCGCTCAGTGCAGGATCTGGGACAGGAACAGCCGGGTGCGCTCGTGCTGCGGGTTCTTGAAGAACTCCTCCGGCGTGTTCGACTCCACGATCTGCCCGTAATCCATGAAGATCACCCGGTCCGCCACCTGGCGGGCGAAGCCCATCTCGTGGGTGACGCAGAGCATGGTCATGCCCTCGTCCGCGAGGCTCACCATGGTGTCGAGCACCTCCTTGACCATTTCCGGGTCGAGGGCCGAGGTCGGCTCATCGAACAGCATGATCTTCGGGCTCATGCACAAGGAGCGGGCGATAGCCACGCGCTGCTGCTGGCCGCCCGAGAGCTGGCCCGGGTACTTGTTGGCCTGCTCGGGGATCTTCACCCGGGTCAGGTACTTCATGGCGACCTCTTCGGCCTCCCGCTTGGGCATCTTCTTCACCCAGATCGGAGCGAGCGTGCAGTTCTCCAGGATCGTCAGGTGCGGGAAGAGGTTGAAGTGCTGGAACACCATGCCCACGTCGCGGCGCACCTCGTCGATGCGCTTGAGATCGTTGGTGAGCTCGATCCCGTCCACGATGATGCGGCCCTTCTGGTGCTCCTCCAGGCGGTTGATGCAGCGGATCATGGTGGACTTGCCGGAGCCCGACGGGCCGCAGATGACGATCTTCTCGCCGCGGCGCACGTTGAGGTTCACGTCCCGCAGAACGTGGAACTCGCCGTACCACTTGTGCACGTCGATCATCTGGACGGCGGACTCGGCCTTGGGGTCGACGGCGGAGCGGATCTGTTGAGATGACATTGTGGTCGCCATGGTTTGTTACCGATTCTGACCTGCCGCAAGACGCCGCTCCACCCCGAGGGAATAGCGCGACATGCCGTAGCAGAAGACGAAGTAGAACAGGGCCGCGAAGGCATAGCCCGTGTAGCTGATCATCGGAGCCGACCAGTTCGGATCGATGCGGGACGCCTCGATGGTCTTGATCAGGTCGAAGATGCCCACGATGGCCACGAGGGACGTGTCCTTGAACAGCCCGATGAAGGTGTTGACGATGCCCGGAATGACGATCCGCAGGGCCTGCGGCAGGATGATGAGCGTCATCATCTGCGGGTAGTTGAGGCCGAGCGACATGGCCCCCTCGTACTGGCCCTTGGGCATGGCCTGGAGCCCGCCGCGCACCACCTCGGCCATGTAGGCGGAGGCGAAGAGCGCCGTGCCCACGAGGGGCCGCAGCAGGCGGTCCACGGTCATGTCGCCGGGCAGGAAGAGCGGCAGCATGGTGTTGGCCATGATCAGCACGGTGATCAGGGGCACGCCGCGCACGAACTCGATGAAGATCACCGAGGCCATCCTGACGATGGGCAGCCGCGAGCGCCGGCCGAGGGCCAGCACGATGCCGAAGGGAAGCGAGAACACGATGCCCACGGTCGCCACCAGGAGGGTGACGAGAACGCCGCCCCAGAGGGAGGTCGGCACGTGCAGCAGGCCGAAGTCGAGATCGACCAGGGCCAGCGTGACGGCGATCACGGCCACGATGCCGCCGGACATGAGGAGCGCGGGGCGGATCGACGTCTTGAGAAGAGTGGCCAGGAAGGCGAAGACCGCCATCAGCAGCCCGCCCAGGATGGCGAAGCCCATCCAGAACCGCAGGCCGAAATTCTCGTTGCCGCCGGTGAGCAGGATGTAGGACAGGACCGGGAACAGCCAGAAGAAATAGGCGGCTCCGAGATCCCGCCGCGGGGCCTTCAGCCACAGCAGCCAGGTGACGCCGACCGCCAGGAGCACGAAGAAGATGTTCACCCGCCACCGCTCCGAGCCCGTGTAGGACCCATAGATGAAGTAGGTGAGCTTGCTCCAGATGAAGGCCCAGCAGGCCCCTCTCTCGTTGCCGCCCATGTCGGCCCGGCAGGCGGCCCGGTCCGTGCCGATCCAGACCGCGTCGATGAAGAGGAACCGCAGGATCGGCGGCACCGCGATATAGAGCAGGTAGAGGACCACCAGGGTCAGGATGGTGTTGAACACGCCCGAGAACAGGTTCTCGCGAACCCAGGCGATGGGGCCCCGCGCCAGGTTCGGCGGCGGCAGGGCCTCCAGCTTCTCGGAGCGGATGAAGCGAGGGGTATCGACGGCGGTGCTCATTCAGATCTCCTACCGTTCGACGATCGCCACGCGGCGATTGTAGATGTTCATGAAGGCCGATGTGAGAAGGCTGATGGTGAGATAGACGCCCATGGTGATCACCACCACCTCGATGGCCTGGCCCGTCTGGTTGAGCACGGTTCCCATGAACACCTGCACCAGGTCCGGGTAGCCGATGGCCACCGCGAGCGACGAGTTCTTGGTCAGGTTGAGGTACTGGCTGGTGAGCGGCGGGATGATCACGCGCATGGCCTGGGGGATCACCACGAGGCGAAGGGTCTGCCCGGGCTTGAGGCCGAGGGAGCCGGACGCCTCGGTCTGGCCTTTCGACACGGCGAGAATGCCCGCGCGCACCACCTCGGCGATGAACGCGGCCGTGTAGGTGGTCAGCCCCAGCAGCAGAGCGACGAATTCGGGCAGAACCGACATCCCGCCCCGCAGGTTGAAGGCGCCCTTCTGCACGTAGTCGAAGCTGACGGGATTGGCGCCCGCCAGGGTCAGGATGATCCAGATCGCGATGGGCAGGGCGACCACGAGGCCCAGGGTCACCAGCCCCACCGGAGCCTGCTGCCCGGTCTGCTCCTGCCGCTTCCTGGCCCAGCGCCGGTAGACGATGCTGCCGACGAGGCCGATGAGGAACGCGGCGACCACCATCCACATGCCGGAGGTGTAGATGGGCTTGGGCAGGAAGAGGCCGCGGGAGTTCAGGAAGAAGGTGCCGAAGAGCTGGCTGGAATCCCGCGGCTGCGGCAGGGAGCCCAGCACCGCGATGTACCAGAACAGCAGCTGCACCAGCAGGGGAATGTTGCGCAGCACCTCCACGTAGACCATGGCGACCTTGGCCACCATCCAGTTCTTGGACAGGCGGGCGATGCCGATGGCAAAGCCCAGGAAGGTGGTGAAGAAGATGCCGATCGCGGCCACCAGCAGGGTGTTGAGCAGGCCGGCGATGAAGGCGTCGCCGTAGGTCGAGCCCGCGGCGCTGAAGGGGATCAGGGACTGGCTGATGTCGAACCCGGCGGTGTTGCTGAGGAAGCCGAAGCCGGACGCGATCTTCGCCCGCTGCAGGTTCTCGATGGCGTTCGACGCGGCCATGTAGAAAAGATAGCCGACGATGGCGACGAGAAGGGCCTGATAGAAAATCCCGCGGACCTTCGGATCGTAAAGAACCGATTTCTTGGGCGGCGCGGCCTGGCTGACGGCTGTCTGCACTGGACTCAATCCTCTGACGGCTTGTTTTCTTGGGCCGCTCTCGCCGTGCCTCCCCTTGCTCGCGCAAGCGTCGCGCTGCGGTGGACCAGCGGCCGTCCTATCATTGGAGGCGGGCGCCCGGAATGCTCCGGACGCCCCGTATTCTCAAGGTCTTAGCGGACCGGGATGCCGTATTGCAGGCCGCCCTTGGTCCACAGCGCGTTCTGGCCGCGCTTGATCTTCAGCCGGGAGCCTTCGCCCACGTTGCGCTCGAAGATCTCGGCGTAGTTGCCCACGTGCTTGATGATGCGCACGGCCCAGTCGTTGGTGAGGCCGACGGCCTCGCCGAACTTGCCCTCGGTGCCGAGCAGGCGCTTGATCTCCGGGTTGGCGGAGGTCTTCATCTGGTCGACATTGGCCTTGGTCACGCCGAGCTCCTCGGCGTTCAGCATGGCCATGTGGGTCCAGCGCACGATATCGCCCCACTGGCTGTCGCCGTGGCGCACGGCCGGGCCGAGCGGCTCCTTGGAGATGATCTCCGGCAGGACGATGTGATCGTCCGGAGCCGAGGCGCGCAGGCGCTCCGCATAGAGGCCGGACGCGTCCGTGGTGAAGGCGTCGCAGCGGCCGGCGTCATAGGCCTTGAAGGTCTCGTCCGAGGTCGCGAAGGCCACGACTTCGTACTTCATGTTGTTGGCGCGGAAGTAGTCGGCCAGGTTCAGCTCGGTGGTGGTGCCCTGCTGGGTGCAGATCGAAGCGCCGTTCAGCTCCTTGGCGGAGGAAACGCCGAGCTTCTTGCGGACCATGAAGCCCTGACCGTCGAAGTAGTTGATGGTCGGGAAGTCCAGGCCGAGCTGGGTGTCGCGGGACATGGTGGCGGTGGAGTTGCGGGACAGCACGTCCACCTCGCCCGACTGGAGCGCCGTGAAGCGGTCCTTGGCGGCGAGCGGGATGAAGCGGACCTTGTTCGGGTCGTCGAAGATGGCCGCCGCGATGGCGCGGCAGAACTCCACGTCGAGGCCGGTCCAGTTGCCCTGGGCGTCCGGGACGCCGAAGCCGGCGAGGCCGGTGTTGGAGCCGCAGGTCAGGAAGCCCTTCTGCTTGACGCTGGTGAGCGTCGCCTGGGCGGAGGCGCCCGTGGCCAGGAGGCTGGCCGTGAGGCCGAAGGCAATCGATAAGAGAGCCTTTTTCATGTTGGTCTATTCTCCCAATGTGTTCGACTAGGCCCGGCAGTTCTTGTGTCAGCCCCAGCCGGGATGTTCTTGTTAGACTGTTCTGCGCCGCTCCGGTAGTGGCGGCATCCGATCCATCAAATTGAATGATTGATAACTGGTCAAGTCTTGATGGGAGGCTTTCTCGCCCGGGGTTGACGCAATCACGGGCAAAGCCTCAGATCAGGGCCCCGGCCAACAACCCCTTGAAACCATGTCAAAACTCACTTCCAGGCCCGATCATCTGGGCGACAGCACCCGCCTCGTCCACGCCGGACGCGACCCGCGCGAGCAGCACGGCTTCGTCAATACACCCATCTACCGGGGCTCCACGGTGCTCTATCCGACCACCGACGACCTGCTCCACCGGCGCGGCCGGTATTCCTACGGGACCAAGGGAACGCCCACCACCGAGTCCCTGGAAACCGCCTGGACGGAGGTGGCCGGAGCGGCCGGGACGGTGCTGGCGCCCTCGGGGCTGGCCGCCGTCACCCTTGCCCTTACGTCATGCCTCAAGGCCGGCGACCACCTCCTGATGACGGATTCGGTCTACCGCCCGACCCGGCACTTCTGCGACGGGATGCTGAGGAAGTTCGGCGTCGAAACCACCTACTACGACCCGCTGGTCGGGGCCGGGATCGAGGCGCTCATGCGCCCGAACACCGCGGCGGTCTTCACGGAAGCGCCCGGCTCGCAAACCTTCGAGATGCAGGACATCCCTGCCATCGCCGAGGCCGCGCACCGGCGCGGGGCGGTGGTCATCATGGACAACACCTGGGCGACCCCCCTCTTCTTCCCGCCCCATGAGCGGGGCGTCGACATCGCCATCGAGGCGGGCACCAAGTACCTCAGCGGCGGGTCGGATCTCCTGCTCGGCATGGTGTCGGCCAACGAGCGCTGCTTCGGGCCCCTGCGGGAGGCCTACGATTCCTTCGCCATGTGCCCCGGCCCGGAGGACGTGTTCCTCGGGCTTCGCGGCCTGCGCACCATGGCCCTGCGGCTGCGCGAGCACGAGAGGCAGGCTCTTCACATGGCGCGCTGGCTCGCCGCCCGGCCCGAGGTGGCGCAGGTTCTCCACCCGGCCCTCGAGGCCTGTCCCGGCCACCACATCTGGAAGCGCGACTTCAAGGGATCGTCGGGCCTGTTCTCCATCGTCCTCGAGCCCTGTTCCGACCGGGCGGTGGCCGCCATGCTCGACGGCCTCGCCCTGTTCGGGATGGGCTATTCCTGGGGCGGATTCGAGAGCCTGGTGATCCCCTTCGACTGCGCCACCTACCGCACGGCCACGAAATGGTCCCCCGGCGGCCATGCCCTGCGCTTCCATATCGGCCTGGAGGACCTCGACGACCTGGAGCGCGACCTCGATGCGGGCTTCGCGCGGCTGAAGGATGCGGACGCCCGGGCGGCCTGACGATGGGACGGACCCGGCGGGAGGGCCTTATTCCGCCGGGATTCCCACGTCCGTGGCGGCCTTCCTCTTCGCCTCCCTGGCGATGAGCATCAGGTTGCGCCCGTAGATGAAGATGGAGAAGGCCTGGCCGAGGATGATGACGATGTCCCGCCGGGCGAAGCCGTAGATCAGGGTCATCAGCCCGCCGGCGATGGACAGGAGCCAGAACCCGACCGGGATGACGCTGCGCTCCGCCTTCTCGCTGGCGATCCACTGCACGATGAAGCGGGCGCCGAAGACGAACTGCGCCAGCACGCCGAACGCCGCCCAGAGGTCGAAGCGGTTGACGACCACGTCGTAGAAATACAGCCCCAGATCCTGGGACAGGCGCATCAGCATGGCATGATCTCCATCAGAGGGTCTCCATCAGGAGATTTCCCGGGCGACCGGCACGCGGCGGCGGCGGCGGATCAGCCACCATACGCCGGCCAGGTCGAGAATGCCCACCCAGAGGCGGTCGAACAGGCCGTAATTGGACTGCCCCGCGTGGCGCGGGCGGTCGACCACGTCCACATGGGCGATGTTGAAGCCCTCGCGCTTGATCAGGGCGGGCATGAAGCGGTGCAGGGCGTCGAAATAGGGCAGGCGCAGATACACGTCCCGCCGGAAGGCCTTGAGGCCGCAGCCCGTGTCCCGGGTTCCGTCCTTGAGCACCCGGGCGCGCACCCCGTTGGCGATCCGCGACTGCCAGCGCTTGCCCGCCCCCTTGCGCGAGAGGCGCTGGCCGGCGACCAGCGCCGTTGCGGGATCGTCCAGGGCGGCCACCAGCCGCGGAATGAAGGCGGGGTCGTTCTGCCCGTCCCCGTCCAGGGTGACGACGATGGCCCCTCGGGCCGCGTGAACGCCGGTGCGCACCGCGGCGCTCTGGCCGCAGCTCGCCTCGTGGCGGATCAGGCGGAGCCAGGGCCGGGTCCGGCGCGCGCCCAGCACCTGGTCGGCCGTGGCGTCCGTCGAGCCGTCGTCCACATAGATCGCCTCGAAGGAGCCCAGGGGCGCGCAGGCGCGCTCGATCTCCTCCACGAGGGGGAGGACGTTGGGGGCCTCGTTCTTGACGGGCACCACGACGCTGAGCCGCGGGGCCAGGGACAGATCGGTCATCGGTTCAGGGCCTCGCAGGCCACCTCTTCAGGGAACGGGCAGGGTCAGACGCAGCCGGAATCCACGTAATAGACGCCGATATCGACCCGCCGCCCGCTGTTGATATTGAAGCCCGAGACGCGGGTCGAGAGCCCCGGCGCCTGCCCGAGGCGCTCGTTCTCGGCCCGGAACTTGCCCTCGTGGCGGCTGTCCACGAAGACGACGCCGCAGCCATTCCGCTTCAGGAAGGCGGATGCCTCCTCGCCCGTGTCGAGCATTTCGAGGCCCGTCCCCACCAGGAACACCAGGCTCGGCTCGCGATAGCCGAGGGTCGCAACGCTCTTGCCGGCATGGGGCAAGTCGCGCGCCGCCTCGGCCAGCCGCGGCGAGACCTTGAGGGAGCGCAGGTCGAGCTGGGCGAAGCCGAAGACCCCCACCGACAGGAGGGCCGCCGACACGAAGCCGGCCCAGAGGCACCCGACCATCCGGTTCGTCACGAAGAGCCGCCAGGCATAAAGAGCGACCAGCGACGAAAGCGCCAGGGCCGGAAGGGCCCGGTAGGGCAGGACCCCGTCGAAGGACCAGTTGGCCGCCGAGAGCCCTGCCGCGAGCCCCACGGGAATGAACGGGATCAGAACCGTCGCCGGCTTCGCGGCCGGGCGGTGCGGCCCGACGAAATGGCGCGAGACGGCCATGATCGTGAGGATCGCCATCGCGGGAAACAGGGGCATGGTGTAGTGCGGCAGTTTCGTGGGCACCGCCTCGAACACCAGCCAGGACGGCACGATCCAGGCGAGCGCGAAGGCCACGGGGTCCTCCCGCCGGTGGATCCAGGCGAAGGGCGCGGCGATGGCGGCCAGGATCGCTCCGGGCCAGAAGGTGGCGAAGAACGACACCAGATAGAAGCCGGGCGGCGCCCAGTGGTATTTCTGCGCCGCGCCCACCTTGCCGAGCATGTCGTGGCCCACCGACGCCGAGTAGAAGGCGCCGCCGGTCTTGACCGCGATGGCGACGAACCAGGGCAGCGCCACGAGAAGGGTCAGAAGGGCGCCCTGGAGGGGTTTGAGGATCAACAGCCAGCGGGCGGAGCGCTCGCGCCAGGACAGCACCGCCGCCGCCAGCCCTGCGAACATGAGGATCAAGGGGCCCTTGATGAGAACGCCCAGGGCGAACCCCGTCCAGAAGATGAGCAGCGCCCGCCGGGGCAGGACCCCGGCCCCGCGGCTCAGATAGGCCCGCGCCAGGCCGCCCATCACCGCCACCGAGCAGGCGGCCAGCATGGCGTCGGTCTTGGCGAGCCTCGCCTCCACCATGAGAATGACCGAGGCGGCCATGAGGGCGGCCGCCAGGAAGGCCCCTCGCCGGGCGAAGAAGGCGAGCGCCGCCCAATAGGTCAGGAGAACCGTCGCGACGGCCCCGAACAGGGAGGGCAGGCGGTAGAGGGCGATGGCGGCGTGCGCCTCCGGGACGCCCAGCGCCGCGCCGATGGCGACGCCGGCGCTCTGCATCCAGTAGATGCCCACAGGCTTCTTGTGCCGGGCCTCGTCCTGGAACCGGATGTCGACGAAATCCCCCGTCTCCAGCATCTGCTTGGAGGCCTGGGCGTAGCGCGGCTCGTCCCGGTCCATGGGCTGGAGGGACGCGAAGCCCGGCAGGAAGCACACGAGGGACAGCAGCACGAGAACGAAGCAGAGGCGGGCATGGCTCCGCTCGACGACGCTCGTCACCTGCTGCACCGACAGGCGGCGCAGGGAGATAGGCTGCTGGGGGACCGAACCGTCCATCAAAAGCTCCGGGAGCGGACAAGCTTTTCTGCCAAGGGAGTCCCGCGGGCGAGAACCCGGGAAAGGCGCTCATGTCCTCCAAAGCCGGCGGGAAGTCAAATCGACGGACGGCAGCGGGCAGCCTCGCCGGGCGACGCCCGCATCCCGTGGCCAGCCCCTTCGATCCGATCTCCCCGCAAGCCTTGCGGGGGAAGCTTTAAGATTTCGTGTCCCCGGGCAGCCCTTGAGGCTTCTGCCGGGAGCCCGCCTCAGATCACGAAGAAGTCGGCCGAGGTCATCTTCAGGCCCTTGGACAGCTGGGCGAACGGGATCTGGGCCGCCTTTCCGGTCCCGTCCGCGTCGTAGAAGAGGCGTCCCGATGCGGCGTCGTAGACGACGCGGTCGGAGGAATCGTGGGCCTTGGCGCCCTTCCAGAACGCGCCCGACAGGAGCCTGCCGGCGCTTCCGGCCTTGGTGAAGACGGCGTTCTCCATGTGGATCGTGTCGTCCGCGACCGAGAAATCCGCGATCCGGTCCAGGTTCGCCGCCTTGCTCGGACGGGTGTCGAACACGAGCACGTCCCTGCCCGTTCCGCCATCGAGGATGTCGTTGCCGGAGCCCCCAGCCAGCCTGTCCGCGCCCTCGAGGCCATGGAGGCGGTCCGCCCCGCTCCCGCCCTTGAGGCTGTTGGAGGCCGCGTTGCCGGTGATCGCGTCGCCGCCGGGGCCGCCGATGGCGTTCTCGATCAGCGAGCGCAGATCCCCGCGATGGGTCAGGGCGTTGGCGATGTTCCCGCGGGCATATTGGCCGGGCCCGAGCTGGGCGAGCTGGTGGGCGGAGGCCAGGGACCACTCGCCGGGGCGCAGGTCGACCGTGACGCCGGTGCGGTAGTTCGAGAAGTCGTAGGTGTCGAGGCCGCCGCCGTCCCAGATCGTCATGAAGATCCGGTTGGCTCCGGGCGCCTCCTGGCCGACGCCGTCGACGAAACCCTGCCCCGTGGCGGGGTCCCAGAAATAGACCGAGTTTCCGCCGTTGGCGGTGAAATCCGCCCCGTACATGTGCTGGAGGGCGGCGATGTCGTCCATCATGAGGGTCTGGGCATAGCCCCAGGTCTCGTTCTCCACATGCCGTCCCTGAGCCCCCACATAGGACCGGTAGGTCATGACCGAATATTCCATGGAATCGTGGGCCTCGGTCATGGCCCCGAACGCGCCCTCCTCGTTGCCGTGCTTCAGGCCCACCGCGTGCAGGATCTCGTGCAGGAAGGCGTAGTAGGCGTAGTTTCCGCGCACGGGCGCGTCGAACAGCCCGTCGGAGTATCCGAACCAGGTGTCGCCGCCCTCCGGGGTGTTGCCGGGCAGGTAGCTCCAGGCCGGGGAAGGAACCTCCGACCGGGCGAGGCGCAGGGTGGCATGGTTCGTCGGGGTCTCCTCGACCTCGACGAAGTTCAGGTTCGTCACCGCGGAGATCATGCCGAACGTGTGGCGGGCGGCGGCGCTCTGGCCGTCGCTCAGCGGGCCGAAGTTGTTCCACGGCTCGCGCAGCCCGTAGGGGTTGTCGTACGCGGATGCCTGCTCGGGAAAGCTGAAGGTGAGATTCAGGCTGTCCCAGCCTACGCCGGACAAGACGCCGTCGATGTCCTGGTTGTTTGTCCGCTCGACCGAAACGGCAGAAGCCATGGGCACCTCTGAAGGGCTGCGAACATCCGGTTTTAGGGGGTCGGACAAGGACAGGGATAACCCTTTCGAGTGATGCGCGCTTATGAGCCAAAGCGTCAATTCCCAGCACGGCCCCCGCCGCCGGACAAACCGCGGTCGATTCCGAGAAAGCTTGGCCCTACCGCGAAAGCTTTTTGGAAGACTAAGGACGCCCTGCGCTCCACCCTGCTGGCCCGGCGAGGCGAAGACGATCGAGGAACATGGCGGTCCCGCAGCGAATTTCCCCGATGTGCTTGAAGATCGACAGGAGATTGCATGGTGAACAGGTCAGCGCTTCCGGCGATATTCGCCCTGACGATCCTTGCGGCTCCGGCGCTCGCCCTCGACCGTCCCGTGGTCTGGCGCGACGAGGACACGGGCTGCGCCTATCTCCTCACCCCCCAGGGCGGCATCGCCCCTCGCCATCGGCGCGATGGGGCCCTCGACTGCCCGGACGTTCCGGCCCATGCGGGAATCGTGGACAACACCGCCCGGGAGATCGGCCGGGGCCTCGACCTGCTCCAGCGGGAGGTCGACCGCCTGCGCGAGCGCTACAACGGCCGCCCGTGATCGGAACGGCTTCTCGCCCGGCCGGTTTGTCCGGCAGAGCAGGAGACGAGAGCCCCGCATGAACACCCGCATCTACGGCGAGCACGACCGCAAGACCATCGACCAGCTCAACCGCTGCATGGGGGTGGGCAGCGCCCTGAAGGGGGTTCTGTGCGCGGACGGGCATCTCGGCTACGCCCATCCCATCGGCGGCGTGGTGGCCTATGAGGAGCACATCTCGATCAGCGGCGTGGGCTTCGACATCGCCTGCGGCAACATGGCGGTGCGCCTCGACACCCGCTACGAGGACATCGCCCCGCAGGCGGGCCGCATCCTGTCCGATATCGGCAAATCCGTGAGCTTCGGGATCGGCCAGAAGAACGCCGTCAGGGTCGATCACGAGCTGTTCGACTCGCCCCTCTGGGACGAGGCCGGCGCGCGCGACCTCAAGACCCTGGCGGCCCAGCAACTGGGAACCGTCGGATCGGGCAACCATTATGTGGATCTGTTCGAGGACCAGGACGGCTTCGTGTGGATCGGGGTGCATTTCGGCTCCCGGGGTCTCGGCCACAAGATCACCACCCGGCACCTCGCCCTGGTGGGCGCAAAAGACGGCATGGAGGTCGAACCGGCCCTCGTGCATCAGGACAGCGAGGTTGGGCGGAGCTACATCGCCGGGGTGAAGCTCGGCGGCCTCTACGCCTATGCGGGGCGGGAATGGGTGGTCGAGCGGGTGCGGCGGATCATCGGCGGGCAGGTCACGGATCAGGTTCACAACCACCACAACTTCGCCTGGCGGGAGAACCACGGCGGGCGCGACTGCTGGGTGGTGCGCAAGGGCGCAACGCCCGCCTTTCCGGGACAGCGCGGCTTCGTGGGAGGCTCCATGGGGGACGACGCCGTCATCCTGCGCGGGGGTGAGAGCCCGGAGAGCGCCGACAGCCTCTATTCCACGGTGCACGGGGCGGGCCGCCTGTTCGGGCGCATGGACGCCAAGGGCAAGAAGAACAAGGCGGGGGAATGGACCCGCCCTCCCCGCTTCACGCGCGATCAGATGGACCAATGGCTGCGCCAGAAGGGCGTCCTCCTGCGCGGCGGCGACGTGGAC
>DATHAU010000568.1:0-8712 GCA_035296545.1 Microvirga sp. | reverse complement strand
GCTCCTCGAGGCGACGAATGACGAAACGGGCGGCTCGCAGGCCCTTCCGATCCGATCGCACGGAACCCAAGATCACCGGCAGAAGGAGAGACATCGCATCGTCCTGATTGAGCGGAAGGGACCGCGATCCTAGCACAGCCGGGTGGCCCCCAGAACGGTCGTCTGCCGAGCGGGTGCGCGGGGGATTCCGTCCGCTCCCATCAGGGGGAGAGCCCCCCTGCCGCGATGGCGAGCTCGGCCAGCCGAACGGCGGAGTCCCGCGACCGGGCGCCGGTGATGAAGCCGCCGGGATGGCAGAAGACCCCGTCGGGAATGCCGGCCGCCCTCGAGAAGGCCTCGTCCTGCAACCCCCGCCAGGGTTCGGGCAGGGCCAGCCTGTGGCCGAAGGAGCCGGGCTCCGGCGGAACCGTCCGGCAATACCAGGCCCCGTGGTCTTCGCCCGGATAGACGATGAAGAGCAGCTCATCGAGGCCGCCCTGGTGGACCGCCTTTTCCCAGGGCAGCTTGCGGTCGAGCACGAGGATGCAGGGGTCCGGGGCGCGGCCTGCGGCCGCCAGCACGAGGGCCATGGCCTGCGCCTCCGCATGGGCCTGCCGGCAGGCCCGGACCGGGATGCCTTCCGCGAACCCGGCCGCCTCCCGGAAGGCCTCGTCATAGGCTTGGGCGCTGTCCCAGGCGGGGTTGAACGCCTCGACCAGCAGCGAGAGATGCCCGGGGCTCACCGTGGCGATGCCGTTGTCCGCCTGGTCGATGGACAGGATGATCCCTGCATCGATGGCGCTCCAGACCGCGTCGAGCGTTTCCGCCTCGATGCCGGGAACAAGCCCAGGCAGAGCCGCGCGTCCGTAGTCGCGCCAGATCAGCCCCACCGAGCTGTAGGGCGTCCCGTCGGCCCTGCGCGGCAGATCCCGCATGTGGTGGTCGTAGCGGCGCTGCTGCGGGTCATGGATTCCACCCACGTCGAACACGAGGTCGGCCGCCGCGATGGCGGCGGCGTCGCGGGTGCGGGTGAAGTCAAAGCGGCCGAGGGCCGCGCGCAGAACCGCGAAGGCGAACACGTCGTCGGCGTGGAACGTGCCGCTATGGGTGACGACCCTCATGTTCCCCTTCTCCTGCCGCCCTTGCATCCCGATCCGGCTCCGGCCCGCGGCATCGGCCGTCGGGCCAACGCATATAGCGCGGTCGGCAGCCCGCGCGAAACACGATGGAGGAGTACCCTGCCCCTTGACCTTACCATTGGGGGAAGGTGTAGGCGTCTCTGAAGTCTGGAGAAGCAGGGACCCGGGATGAACGGATTTCAGAGCATCCACATGAGACGGGGCTGCGGCGGCTCAGCCTCCCCGCCCGTCTCATGCCCGCTTCCCTGCCCGCCAGGGACCTTGGCCCTCCTTCTCCCATGTCGCTTCCACCCGTCAGGAGACCTGTCATGAAGACCCGCACCATCGTTCTCACTGCAATGATCGCCGCCCTTCCTTCCCTCGCCCTGGCGCAGGGCGCGTCGCATGGCGGCCATTCGGGCCATTCCACGCCGGCGCAGGCCGCTCAGACCCCCGATACGCCCGCCACGAAAGGCTATCGCGAGGCCAACGCCAAGATGCACCGCGACATGGACATCAAGTACAGCGGCGACGCGGACGTGGACTTCGTGCGCGGCATGATCCCCCACCACCAGGGGGCCATCGATATGGCGAAGGTCGCCCTGGGGAACGCCAAGGACGAGCAGATCCGCAAATGGGCCACCGACGTGATCCGCGAGCAGGAGCGGGAAATCGCCGAAATGCAGGCTTGGCTGAAGAAGAAGGGCGCGCTCTGAACCGGATCTTTGCACGGCCTCCCCTGGCCGTGCGCGGCCGCTGGGCGCAACCTGTCCAACCGATGCACGTTATCTGAGGGCCGGCTGATCCCTTCGCGTCGCCTGAAGGCTGCCCGAGGGGGATGACGCCCAGCATCACGGATCGAGCGTTCGGGGATGAATCATCGAGAGAGTAGCTCCCTGAGCCGGGACGATCTGCTTCGGCAGCTGACGGAACTCAGGTGGGACAATCGCGAGCTTCGCGCCCGCCTCGGCGAACAGGGGGCGCAGAGCCACGCTGGCGCGGCTCCGGCGGATGCGCAGGATGCCGGACCCAGGCACGGCCTCAGCGCCCTTGAGGCCAGCGAGGGCTGGCTCCGGGCGCTGGTCGAAAGCGCGACCGATTACGCCATCATCTCTCTCGATCTGATGGGCCGGGTCACGAGCTGGAACGCCGGAGCCCGGAACATCCTCGGCTGGGGGGAGCACGAGGCGATTGGACGATATACCGATTTTTTCTTCACCCCCGAGGATCGTGAAGCCGACCGGCCCCGATCCGAGATCAGGGACGCCATCGCCCGCGGACGCTCCGATGACGAGCGCTGGCACCTGAAGAAGGACGGCTCCCGCTTCTGGGCGAAGAGCGTCCTCATGCCGTTCCAGAACAGCGAGCTGGTGGGATTCCTCAAGATCCTCAGGGACCAGACCCAGGAAAAACGCGCCGATCAGCGGGCCCGCGACAGCGAGGAACAGCTTCGCGCCATCATGGAAAGCATCTCCGACGCCTTCTATGCCCTCGATGCGCAGATGCGCTTCATCTACGTCAACCGCCGGGCCACCGAGATCTGGGGGAGGCGGGTCGAAGACCTCATCGGCCGCGTCTTCACGGAGGTGTTCCCCATCGTGGCCGGCACCGAGCAATGGGGGTTCCACGAGCATGTCCGCCGGACCAGGGAGCCCCTGCAGGTGGAAACCCGCTCGGCGATCATCGGGCGCTGGCTCTCGGCGAGCTTCTATCCGGGGGTTCAGGGGGGCGTCACGGTCTATTTTCGCGACATCACCGATCAGAAGAAGATTCAGGACGAGCTGGAGCGCGGCCGCGAGCGCATCCTCGAGATCCTGGAGAGCATCTCGGACGCCTTCTATGCGGTGGATCGCGAGTGGCGCTTCACCTACATCAACCGCAAGGCGGAGGAGCTGTGGGGGCGCAGGCGCGAGGATCTGATCGGCAAGGTCTATCCGGAGATGTTCCCTCAGATCGTCGGCAGCGCCTCCTTCAACGCCCATGTCCGGGTGATGGAGGAACGGGTTCCCATCCGACACGAAGTCCTCTCTCCGATCCTGCACCACTGGGTCGACATCAACATCTATCCAACCGCGGACGGAGGCTTGTCGGTCTACTTCCATGACGCCACCGAGCGCAAGAAAGCGGAGGAGCACCAGAGGCTTCTCATCCATGAGCTGAACCATCGCGTGAAGAACACGCTTGCCACCGTCCAGTCCATCGCATCGCAGACGCTGCGCAATGCGCAGACCCCGGAGGCGGCCAATCAGGCCCTGGAGAGCCGCCTGTTCGCTCTCTCCCGCGTCCATGACGTGCTGACCCGGGAAAACTGGGAGGCCGCCAATCTCCACGAGATCGTGGCCCAGGCCGTGGAGCCCTATCGCAGCCACGGGGAAGGCCGCATTCAGTTTGCCGGACCCACGATACGCGTTCCCCCACGCATGGCGCTCGCCCTTGCCATGGCGTTCCAGGAACTGGCCACGAATGCGGTGAAATACGGCGCCCTGTCGAACGACGGCGGACAGGTGGGCGTCCGGTGGAGCGTCGACGGCAACGCCGCTCCTCCCTGCCTGCGGATACGCTGGGAGGAGACCGGCGGCCCACCCGTGCAGGTTCCCAAGCGCCGAGGTTTCGGAACCCGGCTCATCGAGCGCAGCCTGGCTCATGACCTGGACGGCGAGGCGGAGATTTCGTTTGCGCCGACGGGGGTCATTTGCAAGGTCGAGGCGCCGCTCCGCTGAAGACCTCCGTCAGGAGCGGCAATGGACGCGAGGGTTGAAGGTTCGGCGCAGGGGTTTGGAACTGCTGCCTTTTCGGGCTTGATCGTTTCCTGGCGTCGATCGCCCCTGGCTCCGCACAATTCGAAATCGGCCCGCTCGGGTCATTCTATCGCGGCGACCCTGCTACGAACTGGCGGGGATGTGCGTTAGGAGGTATCCCTGCGGGCGAACGAAAGGATAAACCATGTTCACCTTGACCATCAGCGACAAGCCGGTTGCCGTCACCAACGCCAATGAGGAGGAAGCCCGCGAACTCTTCATGAGCGACGACTTCAAGGAGGACCTCAAGAACCTCGAGAGCGAAGGCGCTCCCCTGTGGGACGGCTTCGCCAGCCTGAGCATCAGGCCGGCCACCGACGACGAAATGGGCGAGTTCGAGGACGCGGACCTGGACGAGGACGACGAGGATGGGGAAGAGGACGACGGCCCCTACATCATGTTCCTGGTCGACGTGAGCGACCCGGACGATGCGGGCGTCGCCTGAGCCGGATGGTCGATCCGAGCCTTGCCGTCTTTTCGGAACATTGACGTTTTCTAACGCGGCCGAGCTCGGAAGGCGGGCTCGGCCATTTTTCCAGCTGCTCGTGCCGCTCCCGTCTTGGTTCCGGCAGCGCCTGCCCCGCTCTTTTGATCCCGCTCCGGTTCGGTCCCGGCGCATTATTTCGATTTTCTTGGAAATAGCGCTTGACACCTTCTGCGGAGACGTTCATTCTTATTTCCATGAAACTCGAACAAGCCTCCAAGCAGCTCGAAGCGCTCGGGAATCCGACCCGGCTTCACCTCTACCGGACACTCGTGCGCGCAGGAGGAACGGGCCTGCCCGTCGGGCAGATCCAGGAACGCCTCGCGATTCCGGCGTCGACGCTCTCGCACCACCTCCACCGGCTCATCATGACGGGTCTCGTGACGCAGGAGCGGCAAGCCACCACCCTCGTGTGCCGGGCCAATTACCCGGTTATGCGCGATCTCATGGGCTTCCTCGCCGACGAGTGCTGCGCGGACGAAAAATGCGAGAGCCAGCCGGGAGCGAGTGCCGCGTAAATTTTTTGGCCGCTATTTCGCTATTTCTAGAATAAGCGGCACAAACGCTTTGCAGCCTAGAGCATTTTCCGGCGAAGTGGATCCGGTTCGCCGAAAAATGCGGTGCATCCAAGAAGAGAGCTGCCTCCATGCAAGTGGAAACAGCTCTGGCCGGAAGTGTCCCTCACCGCTGAACCAGGAGCGATCCATGACGTCCTCTCATACCCTGCCAGTCGCCGTCATCGGAGCAGGCCCGGTGGGCCTGGCGGCCGCAGCCCACCTGATCCGGCGAGGCCTTCCGGTGAAGGTCTACGAAGCCGGGGAGACGGTGGGCGCCCATGTTCGCGACTGGGGACATGTCCGCCTGTTCTCACCATGGGACTACAACGTCGACGAGGCGGCGCGAGCCCTCCTCGTGTCCCATGGCTGGCAGGAGCCGCCGTGCACGGGAATGCCCACGGGGGCCGATTTGTATGACGCCTATCTCAAGCCCCTTGCCGCGACGCCGGAGATGGCGGCGGCTATCGAGACCGGCGCCAGGGTCACGGCCGTGACCCGCCATGGCGCAGACAAGGTCATGAGCAGGGATCGTGAAGCAAAGCCTTTCGTGCTCGTCGTTTCCCTCCGCGATGGTTCGGTTCGCCGCGATCTCGCCCGGTTCGTCATCGATGCGTCGGGCACCTGGGCGAACCCGAATCCGCTTGGCGCCGGCGGCGTTCCCGCCGATGGCGAAGCCAGCCATGCAGGTCGCATAGACTATGGGATCCCGGACGTGCTCGGGCGCGACCGGGCCCTCTACGAGGGCAGGAAAACTCTCGTCGTCGGCGCGGGACACTCGGCCGCCAACGTGCTCCTCGACCTCGCTCGGCTGACGGAGCAGGATCGAGGCGCTTCCCTTGTGTGGGTCACCCGCAGCGACAACCTGATCCGGGTCTATGGCGGCGGGCGCGCCGACAAGCTCCCCGCAAGAGGCGATCTGGGCTCGCGC
Organism: Microvirga sp.; assembly: GCA_035296545.1. Taxonomy (GTDB): domain Bacteria; phylum Pseudomonadota; class Alphaproteobacteria; order Rhizobiales; family Beijerinckiaceae; genus Microvirga. The sequence goes on along the minus strand of DATHAU010000568.1, from coordinate 2,848 downwards.
CTGAAAGCCCTCGTCGAAAGCGGGAGAGTCGCCCTGGTGAGCGGGTTCGCTGCAAACCGGGTGAGACCGTCTGGCGATCAAATCATCCTGGAAGGCGAAACCCGGGCGGGCCTGCGCGAGGTCGGTCCTGTCGACCGGATCGTCGTCACCACAGGCCAGAGGCCCGACCTTTCGATGACCCGCGAGTTGCGGCTGGACCTCGATCCGTGGCTGGAGAGCTCGAAGGCCCTGGGACCGATGATCGATCCCAATCTTCACTCCTGCGGATCGGTGCCGCCCCATGGTCATCGGGAGCTCGCGCATCCGGAGCCCGGTTTCTACACGGCCGGGGTCAAGAGCTATGGGCGCGCGCCCACGTTCCTCATGCTGACGGGATACGAGCAGGTCCGCTCCATCGTGGCGGCTCTCGCAGGCGATGTGGCAGCTGCAGACGACATACGGCTCGTCCTCCCGGAGACTGGCGTATGCTCGATCGGCGGCTTGGCTCCGGTGTCTGACACCTCGCTGGGATGCTGCGGCGGCCCGCCGCCGGTCGAGGCGGCGGCATGCTGCATGGCCGATGCAAAAGCCAAGGCGGAGGAAAAGGCAGGGTGCGGATGTGGAGCCGCCGCCTGAGCCGGTTCAGAGGGCAATGCTCGACAACGAACTCACGACCCGAAGCAGCCGCCCTCCTCTTCCTGCGACGAAGAGGAACGGAGGCCGCCTTGAGCCTGCCAATGTTGAAGAGTCCATGGTGATCGCTTCCGTTGTCCTTGAGGTTCTTCCATGCGCTCCCGCCTCCCGATCAGCCGCCGAGCGCTCCTCGTCGGCCTCCTCGCATCTCCCGTTGCGGTCAGGACAGGTTCTGTCGCGGCCGAGACCCTGCCGAAAATGGTCGTGACCAAGGACCCGAGCTGCGGCTGCTGCGCGGCCTGGGTCGAGCATGTGCGCGCCGCGGGATTTGCCGTCGACGTGGTCGAGTCCCCCGAGATCAACCGGCTGAAGGCTCGCCTGGGCATTCCCGGGGATCTCGCCTCCTGCCATACGGCCGAAATCGGCGGCTATGTGATCGAGGGTCATGTGCCCGCAGGCACGATCAGGCGTCTCCTGGCCGAGAAGCCGCAGGCCAAGGGCCTCGCCGTGGCCGGCATGCCCGTGGGCTCTCCCGGCATGGAGGTGGAGGGCATGGAGCCCGATGCCTACGAGGTGGTTCTCTTCGGACCCTTGGGCCGGCGCGCCTTCGCCCGCTTCAAGGGCAGCCGGGAGGTCTGAGGGCAAGGTCTGAAGGCAAGCGCCGCGGGCAGCCCCGGAACACAGGGCAGCGGAGGCCGTTGGATTGCGATGAGTTGGCTTGTTCAACCCCGCCTCGTCAACGGCCCCTTCGACGATCCAGGCGTCTATCTCGACTTCCGGTTCGGCCGGCGGGCGATCCTGTTCGACCTGGGCGACCTGAGCCCGCTCTCCTCCCGCGAGCTGCTGCGGGTGAGCCATGTGTTCGTGTCGCATACCCATGTGGACCATGTGGCGGGCTTCGACCGCCTGTTCCGCCTCTGCCTGCACCGCCCCTCTCCGCTGACCCTCGTGGGTCCCCCGGGTTTCGCGGACCAGGTGGAGCACCGCATCCGCAGCTTCACCTGGAACCTGCTCGATGGGAACTCGGTCGATTTCCGCCTCTGCGCCATGGACTATGACGGCCGGCGCCTGATCCGGGGCGCTGAGTTTCGCGCCCGCGAGGCCTTCGCCCGGCGGGCCGTGGAGCCGCCGGAGGTTCCGGACGGCGTCGCATGGGCGGAGGCGGATTTCCGGATCGAGGCGGTGGCCCTCGACCACGGCATTCCGTCCCTGGCCTTCGCCCTGAAGGAGGTGCTGCAGGTGAACGTGTGGCGCGGCGTTCTGAACGAGATGGGCCTGCCGCCGGGCCCCTGGCTCAACGACGCCAAGCGAGCGGTCCGCATGGGGCTGCCCGACGATCACATCCTCCAGGTTCCGGGCGGCGCAACGGTGGAGCTGGGAGAGTTGAAGGACAGGGCCCTGCATATCGCCCCCGGTCAGGCGGTGGCCTATGTGACCGACGCCGCTCCCCATGAGCGGAACCGCGCCAGGATCCTTCAGCTCGCGGGGGGAGCCGACCAGCTCTTCATCGAAGCGGTGTTCCTGGAGGCCGACCGCCCCCTGGCGCTCGCCTCCCATCATCTCACCGCCTGGGAGGCAGGCGCCATCGCTCGGGAGGCCGGAGCCCGGCACGTCACGCCGTTCCACCATTCGGCGCGCTACCTGGCGGAGCCCGAGGCCCTCCGGCAGGAGCTGTTCGAGAGCTTCCATGCGGGGAACGCCAGCGCCATGAGCGCCTGAGCGCGTCAGGAGAGGACGGCGTCCCGGATCTGCTGCGGGGTCGGCCTGCGATGGGACGAGAACCGGACCACCCGGTAGCCGCACGACCTCAGAACCTGATCGCGCCGGGCGTCCTTCCGGGGATCGTGGGAGCGGTCGTCGAGTTCGACGATGGCCAGCACTTCCATGTCCCGGGCGATCACCCAGTCCACGCGGGTGTTGGAAACGGGCCGGAAGGCGAGCCAGAAGGCCCGCGTGCCCGTCTTCGCGTCCGGACGCACGAGGGCGAGAATCGGCACCTGGGGCCAGATCTGGCAGTCGGGACAGGCGTCCGCCAGCCGCCCGTAGAACTCCCGCTCGTTGGCCGTCATGACCGGCTGACGCCGGTAGCGCGGCCTGCGGGACCGGAGGACCAGGACCAGCACCAGGACGAGCAGCAGTCCCCCTGCCGCCCACAACAAGGGGATGCCGCCCGTCACGGAAGGGAATCGTTCACGGGGTTGCGGCCATGCCGGCGGTGAACGATGGAACGTGCGCG
>DATHAU010000567.1:0-3753 GCA_035296545.1 Microvirga sp. | reverse complement strand
GTGCGCTTCGACGGGGTGCGCCTCGACGAGCGCCTGCCTCACCTGCCCCTGTTCCTGCCGCCCTTCGTGGTCTTCGCCGGGCTGGTCTATTGGTACTTCCAGCTCTACCGCTCCAAGTGGCGCTTCGCCTCCCTGCCCGACCTGTCCAACATCTTCCGGGCCTCCACCGTCCTGGCCCTCGGGCTGCTGATCACCGACTACGTGCTGGTCTCGCCGCAGTTCTTCGGGTTCTACTTCTTCGGCAAGATCACGGTGGCTCTCTACTGGCTGGTGCAGATGGCGCTGTTAGGGGGGCCGCGGCTGGCCTTCCGCTACATGAAATACGCCCGCTCCCGCCACACCCTGGAGCGGGACGCCAGCACCCCGACCCTGCTGCTCGGGCGCGGCAGCGACATCGAGATGCTCCTGCGGGCCATCGAATCGGGGGCGGTGAAGAAGACGCAGCCCAAGGGCGTCCTGTCCTACCGGAGCGAGGATCTGGGCCAGTCCATCCGCGGCGTGCCGGTGCTCGGCACGTTTTCGGACCTCGACCACGTGGTGCAGGACTTCCACGAGCGCGGGGTTCACATCCGACGCCTCGTGGCGACCCCGAGCGCCCTGGTGCCCGAGGCGCATCCGGACATGCTCATCGCCCGCGCCCGCCGGCTCGGCCTGCCGCTGGTGCGGGTCACCAGCCTGGGCGAGGGCATGCGCGACGCGGAGCTCGCCCCTCTGGAGATCGAGGACCTGCTCCTGCGCCCCACGGTGCAGATCGACCGGGGCCGGCTCGAAGCCTTCATCCGCGGCAAGCGCGTGCTCGTCACCGGCGGCGGCGGCTCCATCGGGTCGGAGATCTGCATCCGGGCCGTGGCCTTCGGGGCGAGCGACCTGATGATCCTGGAGAGCTCCGAGCCGTCCCTGCACCACATCCTGGAGAACCCGACCCTGCTGTCCAGCGACACCAACGTGGACGGGGTCATCGCCGATGTGCGCGACCGGGAGCGGGTGCGGGAGGTGATGGGCGAGTTCCGGCCCGACGTGGTGTTCCACGCCGCCGCCCTCAAGCACGTGCCCTATCTGGAGCGGAACTGGACCGAGGGCGTCAAGACCAACGTGTTCGGCTCCGTGAACGTGGCCGACGCCGCCGTGGAGGCGGGGGCAGGCGCCATCGTGATGATCTCCACCGACAAGGCCATCGATCCGGTGTCCATGCTCGGCGTGACCAAGCGGCTGGCCGAGATGTACGGGCAGGCGCTCGACGCCGAGTTCATGGGCCGCAACGGCGCCACCCGCATCATCGCCGTGCGCTTCGGCAACGTGCTCGGCTCGGTGGGCTCCGTGGTGCCCAAGTTCAAGGCGCAGATCGCCCGGGGCGGGCCGGTCACGGTCACCCATCCCGACATGGTGCGCTACTTCATGACCACCCGCGAGGCGGCCGACCTCGTGCTCACCTCCGCGTCCCACGCGGACGCGGAAGGCCGCGTCGTCACCGAGGGCTCCAACGAGGACGAGCGCGCCTCGGTCTATGTGCTGAAGATGGGCCAGCCGGTGCGCATCTACGAGCTGGCGGAGCGCATGATCCGGCTGGCCGGCTACGAGCCCGGCGAGGACATCGAGATCAACGTCACCGGCACCCGCCCCGGCGAGAGGCTGCACGAGATCCTGTTCGCCCGCGAGGAGCCCCGCGCCGAGATCGGCATCGACGGGGTGATGGCGGCCAAGCCCGTGTTCGCGGACCGGGCCCGGGTGGACCAATGGCTGGCGATCCTGGCCAGGGCCGTGGCGGCCGGCGACCGCAGCGCGGCCGAGCGGGTGTTCGAGGACGCGGTGCCGGAGTTCAAGCGCCGGAGGCAGCATCTCCCGCCTGCCGCGCCAGTGCCGCAAGCCCGTCTCGCGTCGAAATGACCGGCTGCCAGCCGAGCCGTTTCAGGGCGTCCGAACTCGCCACCAGGGAGCCCGAGAGGCGCTCATAGGCCTCCTGCCGGCCCGTGGCCCGGGCAAACGCCCCGATGAGGAACAGGGGCAGGGGGATGAGCCCCGGCTCGCGGCCGAGGCCCGCCCGCAGGGCCGTGATGATCTCCGGCACGGTGACCGGCTCCGGATCGGCCACGATGAAGGGCCGCCGCAGGGGACCCGGGGCCTTGAGGACCGTGTCCACGGCGGCCGCGAGGTTGTCGAGGGAAAGCAGGGAGCGCCGCCCTTTCAGGCCCCCGAGCGGCAGGGGCCAGGACGATTGCGCGAGATTCAGCAGGGCCGCCATGTTGCCTTTCACCCCCGGCCCGTAGACCAGCACCGGGCGCAGGGCCGCCCAGTCGAGCCCCAGCGCGCTCAGGCCCCGCTCGGCTTCGAGCTTGGAGCGCCCGTAGGGGTCGGTCGGCTGAGGCTCCTGGTCCTCCGTGAGCACGACTTTCGCCACCGGCCCGCTCTGCGCCCGGATGGAGGAGAGGAAGACGAAGCGCTTGGCTCCCGCCCGCTCGGCGGCCTGGGCGAGCCGGATGGTCGCCTGCGTGTTGATGGCGCGGTAATCGTCCTCCGGCCGCCCGGACATGGCGTGGGCGAGGCCCGCCGAATGGATCACCATGTCCACGTCGCGAAGCGCCGCCGCCATGTTGTGGGGCGAGGCGATGTCGCCGATCACGGCGCCCGCCGCGCCTTCGGGCACCTCGGAGGGACGGCGCAGGAGCACCCGCACCCGGTAGCCGCGCCTGGGCAGCTCGGCGAGCAGATGGCGGCCGATGAAGCCCGTGGCGCCGGTCAGCGCGATCAGGGGTGCGCTCATCGGGAAACCTCTCTTTTTTGCGAAAAGCGCCTGAGGACCAGGCCGACGAGAACCGCGCCCAGGCCGAGGGCCGCGACCTGCGCGGCCCCCGAGCGCCAGACAAGGGTCATCGCCGCAAGGGCCGCAAGGGCAAGGTTGAGCCCGAACACATGGGCGCTCACGGAAAGCGCCGAGAAGCCGTTGTCGGTGGCCTTCTGGTAGAAATGGCTGCGGTGGGCCTCCCACACCCGCTCCCGGCGCCCGAGGCGGCGCAGCAGGGTGATGGTGGCGTCCATGAGGTAATAGAGGGGCAGCAGCAGCGCGGCGGCGAGCGCTCCGCCGCGGGCAAGGTGCAGGAGCATCCAGCCCACCAGCAGCCCGATGGGCAGGGAGCCTACGTCGCCGAGGAAGAGGCGCGCGACGGGCCTGTTGAAGGGGGCAAAGCCCAGAAGCGCGCCGCACAAGGCCGCGCTGACGACGGCGGCCTGCGCCGGAACGACATCCGTGAACCACAGGAGTGCGATGAAGGCGGTGATCGGCACCATCTCGGCCACGGTGATCCAGTCGAGCCCGTCCATGAAGTTGACGAGGTTGACGAACCAGACGCCGCCGAAGGTGAGGATGGCCTGCTCGGCCAGCAGGGGAATGCCCGGCAGCACCCGTCCGCCGCCGGCCGTCACCACCGTGGCCACGGCAGCGACCTGCAGCAGAAGGCGAAAGCCCGCCGGCAGGGGGCGGATGTCGTCCACCGCGCCCACCAGGGCAAGCCCGATGGCGGCAACCGCCACCACCAGGAAAGGCTCCTTGGGCTCGAACGCCGCCAGGATCGCGCCGGCCACGACGAGGCTTGCGCCCACCACCGCGATCCCACCCCCTTGGGGCGTCGGGACCTTGTGGCTCGAGCGCGCGTTCGGCCGCGCCAGTGCGTAGCGCACGAGGAGCGGCTTCAAGACCACGATCCCTACGGCCGAAAGAACGGCCGCGCCGATGGTGGCAAGGAGGAGGATGGCCGATCC
>DATHAU010000566.1:0-1981 GCA_035296545.1 Microvirga sp. | reverse complement strand
GCCGCTCCGGGCGTGCCAGTGGGCACGATGCTGTCGCGCGGGGAGGCGGATCTCGGCTTCCAGCAGCTGAGTGAGCTTCTGCACGTTCCCGGGATCGAGATTGTGGGCCCGTTGCCTCCTGAGATCCAAGCCGTGACCGTGTTCACGGCTGGCGTCGCCAACACGTCTTCACACCAGGAGGAGACGCGCGCTCTGATTGCCTACCTGACCTCGCCGGAAGCGGAAGCGGCGAAGCGCCAGTATGGCATGGAGCCTGCATGACGAACGGCCACTCGTCTCATTATCCTGCACAGGAGAAAGCACGATGAATGGCGAACCGATCATGGATGTAGCCCGTCTTGCTCATCTTGAGTTGCTGACTCCTAAGCCCGAGGAGAGCCTGCGCTTTTTCGTGGACGTGATGGGGATGACCGAGAGCGGACGCCAGGGCGACTCCGTCTTTCTTCGCGCCTGGGACGATTACGAGCGCTACTCGCTCAAGCTGACCGGCTCGAACACCTCTGGCCTTGGCCATGCTGCATTCCGCGCCCGCAGTCCGCAGGCGCTTCAGCGGCGGGTGAAAGCGCTGCAAGGATCTGGCTACGAGGTCGGCTGGCATGAGGGAGAGTTGGGCCACGGTGCGGCTTATCAGTTCCGCGATCCAGACGGGCACCTCATCGAGCTTTACTACGAAACCGAGTGGTATGAGGCCCCTCCAGAGCTGCGTCCGGCGCTGAAAAACCAGGCCCAGCGCTTTCCGGCACGAGGGGTGAATGTGCGCCGTCTTGACCACTTCAACTGCCTTGCCACCGACGTGAAGGCAAACCGGGAGTTCTTCGAGCACTACCTGGGCTTTCGCCTGACTGAGCAGATTGTGCTCAACGACGGTACTGAAGCCGGCATGTGGCTGACCTGCACCAACAAGAGCTACGATTTTGCCTACACCCGTGAAGCACATGGTGTGAAAGGTCGCTTTCACCACATCACCTATGCCCTTGATAGCCGCGAGGACATCCTGCGGGCGGCCGACGTCTTTCTGGAGAATGGCGTTCATATCGAGACCGGGCCGCACAAGCACGCCGTTCAGCAGACCTTCTTCCTTTACGTCTACGAGCCCGGCGGGAACCGGGTCGAGGTGGCGAATGCTGGCGCACGTCTGGTGCTTGCTCCGGACTGGAAGCCGATCGTCTGGACCGAGGAGGAACGCAAGAAGGGTTAGGCCTGGGGCCTGAAGACCATCAAGAGCTTCCACACGCATGGTACGCCGCCGCTGCCCACTCAAGATAGGGACGACGTGGTCGCGAGCTAGGATGATCTGTCTGAGAAGGGGACTACATTATGACTTGGTCGCGAGGTCGGTGCCATCAGGCTTCCTTGCGAGACTCCGCCGAGAGCTTGGCAAAGCTCTCCTGCCGGTCCGCAATGGCACCGACGAGGCCGCTGTCTAGCCCCAGTTCCGCGATCATGCGGCTGGCCTCGCGCATCTCGGCCGCACGCCGGATGCCGTGCCGACTCACGCGGGAGATCATGACTTTGGCCAGGTTTTCCCAATCCATGCCGGGATAGGAAGCCTTGAGACTCTCAAGCGCCGCCGGCATGACGCCGGCCCGCTCCGCCGCGAGGGTGAAATCCACCATCAGCGCTTCCATTCCCTTGATGATGATGCTGCGGCACAGTTTGGTCGCGGAGGCTGTCCCAATTCCCGTACTGACCGCAGTGATCTTCATGCCGAGGTCGTTAAGCCGGGCGGAGACCTCCTCGGCCCTCTCGCCCCCACTGAGGATCGGGACCTCGATCCCGATATCGCTGACTGGGGCCATGACGGCAAACTCGACGAAATGAGCGCCTCGTTGATCAACCGGCTCGGCCACCTGCTTCTTGGTGGCAGGGGAGATGGAATTCAGGTCGATATAGAACTGCGACGGCATGAGATGCGGTGCAGCCTGCGCGGCGGCGGTGATGGCTGAGTCTGCTGTGACAGCAGAGATCACGATGTCGGCTC
>DATHAU010000565.1:0-13712 GCA_035296545.1 Microvirga sp. | reverse complement strand
GTTGGGCAGTAACTCTGCGCAAGTTGATCCTCCCCGGTCACTGATGCCGATGCTGAGGCCATCGTGGTAGGCGGCTCCGGAATAGTTGGAGCATTTACGGGCGACTGCCTGAAAGTCCGCTCACCGCGCCCGTGCGGAAGTTCAGCGTACTTCCGGATCGTGCCAAGAGCGGCCCCTCTTGGTTCACCGGATCAATCGCCCGGAAGGTTGTGGAGTAAGATTAGGTGTCTACATCAAGCACAGGCACCACCCCTTACGCGTTAGAATCGCGAAGTGCCGAGGCCGTGACGCCCCGGCACTTCGGGTTTGTTATTTCTTGGGCGTCCAGGTCTCAAGAACCGAGTACTTGCCGTTCTCAAGTCCGATAATTGCCACGGGCTTGGCCGGAACACGGCTCGGGCGCGTGTAGGCGACCACTCCCGTGACGCCGCCGAAGTTCTTGGTCTCGGACAGCGCCTTCGTGAGTGCAGCCGGAGTGTTCTTGCCTGCCCGCTTCAGCGCATCGCCAATGAGACCGACGGCGTCGTAACCAAGAGCAGCGAAGGCGTTCTCTGGCTCGCGGTTGTACGCCTTCTTGTAGGCATCGACGAAGGCCTGAACTTCGGGACGGTCATCAGCCCGGTAAGTATGGGTCGAGAAGTACACCTTGTTGGCAAACTTCTCCCCCGGAACAGTGGAGACCAGTTCCGTGTCAAAGCCGTCGCCGCTGACGATGGGAAGATCGAGACCAGCCTCGCGAATCTGCTTGACCGTAATGCCCGCCTCGTTCGGGATCGCACTTACGAATACCGCGTCAGGCTTCGGGTTAGCAGCCTTCAGGCGAGCAATCTGAGCGGAAAAATCCTTGTCGCCCATCTGGAAAGAGTCCTCAAGAGTGATTTTCGCTCCGCGTTCTTTCATCCTTTGCACGAAGAACTTGGAGAGCGCTTTCGTAAAGTCCATAGACTGGTCAGTCCATACAGCAACGTTACGTACGTTCAACTTGTCGTACGCATGGTCCGCAATGGCAAATGACTGATCATCGTCGCCGAACGGCACCATGAACATGTGCTCGCCGACCCAGGCGGGCAGTTCCGGGTGAGTTGCTCCCGACGTCACGAAGGGGATTTTCTTCTCTTCGAAGAGGGGGGCCGCCGCCATCACGAAAGTTGTGTCACCATACCCAATGCCAGCAATCACGTTGCTCGATAGCACGTTTTTTGCGCCAAGCGCTGCCGCTTGCTGGTCGGTCTTCGTGTCAATCGAAACAATTTCAATTTTCTGACCATTCACACCACCCTTCTCATTAATGAGCTTGGCGGCGAGCTGCGCTCCGTGGAGAGCTGGCGCATCGATTGACGACATACCTCCGGTGAGATTGTAGAGGGCACCGATTTTGACAGTATCTTGCGCCTGGGCGACTGGGATTCCAAAAACCCCGGCGGCAAGCACCGCGGTTAAGAGAGTCTTCCTCATGCTGATTGCTCCTGTTTGGAAGGTTGCACTGCTTCTTTACGTTGATCGGTGTTTGTGAAGAGACGCAGGAGAGCCTCAGGCTCCTGCGATCCGAACAACCCGATTGGCCGCCGCAGCAAGACGGCCAAAAGCACCAGACCGGTAATGACTTGACTGATGCCGTAGACGCCGACCTGCGTCTCAACAGGCCGGATAATCTCTGTCAAAACTGTGAATATGATCGCGCCCAGCACAGAGCCTGTGATGCTGCCCGTTCCGCCGATCACCACCATCACGACAAGAAAGAATGCCGTACTGAGGGAAAAGCTGTCAGGCGTGATGACGGAGACAAGGTGCGCCCATAGTCCACCCGCGACGCCGGCGAAGAACGCGCCGATGACGAACACGAGTGATTTGAACCCTGCAACATAGACACCGCTCGAGGCGGCAGCCAGTTCATCCTCCCGCATGGCGAGAATGCGGCGGCCGATCAGGGAGAACTTCAGACGAAAGGCAAAGAGAACCACGACCACTGTCCAGCCTGCCACCCACCACAGGTTGGTTAATCCGCGCAAGCCATTGATTCCAAGTGCGCCTCTGGTAAGACCATCTGCGTTCACGATCAGGTTCTTGACAATGATGATCAGTGCCAGTGTTCCAACCGCAAGGTAATGGCCCTTGAGGCGCAGGATCGGATATCCGAAAATGGCCGCCACGATTGCCGCCACCGTTCCCCCCAGAAGGACAGAGGGAAAGAGCGGCCACTGTTGTGAGGCGATGATGGCGGGAAGATCGGGCAGGAAGCTTGCCTTGCGCCCAGGATGGAACGTCATGATGGCAGCGACGTATCCGCCAATTGCCATGAACGCAGGATGCCCGAGCGAGAAGAGCCCCCCAAGTCCGTTCGTGATATTGAGACTAACTGCCAGAATGATATTCAGCCCAACAAAGCAGATCACGGCAATGACGTAATCATTCGCGAGAGCCTCAATCCCGAAAACCGCGAGGAATGTCACAGCCAAGCCTAAAACCAAAGACATCGCACCGGTCTTGCTCATGCCCGCTCCTCCGTCAGGGTGCCGAGCAGGCCTCGCGGCCTGACGAGCAAGAATACGATCAGGAGCGTGAATACGAAACCGTCTCGGTAGGACGCATATTCTGGCGGCAGAAATCCTACGAAGAGAATCTCGGCGAAGCCCAGCAGGTAGCCTCCGACTACCGCCCCTGCGATTGAACCGACACCGCCGATGACAGCGGCCAGGAAAGCTTTGAGTCCTGGGACGAAACCCATCATCGGATCGATCTGGCCATACTTGGCGCCCCAAAACAGCCCCGCCACGGCCGCAAGACTTCCGCCGATCGAGAAGGCGAGCATGATAGTGCGGTCCGTGTTGATGCCCATCAAGCGTGCCACGGGCAGGTTGTCGGCAGTGGCTCGCATAGCCACGCCGAGCCGACTACGTCGCACAAAGGCAACCAACGCAAACATGATGAGGATTGACGCAACAAGGATGGCAACGTCGAGCACCCTCAGCGAGAGAAATCCGATTTCAAGCCGCGCCTGCAGATAATCTGGAACTTGGAAGTTTCTGGGCTGAGCTGACAGCCCCATTATACCTAAGTTCTGAATCAGGATTGAGATGGCGAGCGAAGTGATAAACCCGGTAACTTGGGGTGCATTGCGCATCGGGCGAAAGCCAATCAAATCGATCAGCACCCCGATCAGAAAGCCGCCTGCCGCAACGAGAATGAATGTCACCGGGAATGGAAAACCAAGGGCGGCGAAGAGACCCAGCGTCAGATAAGCGCCCATCATGGCAACGTCGCCATGGGCGAAGTTAATCAGCCGGATGATCCCATAGATGAGACTGAACCCAATCGCGATCAGAGCATACAGGCTACCCAGCAACAAGCCATTGAGCAACTGTTGCGATACATACTCGAGCATCAATGCGCCCCCCCAAGGTAGGCATGTCGCACGGCGTCATCACGCAAGAGATCCTGCGCGTCGCCGGACTTAATAAGACGTCCGCTTTCCAGAACGTAGGCACGGTCAGCGATTTCCAGGGCAATCATGGCATTCTGCTCGACCAAGAGGATGGTCGTCCCCTCAGCATTCACCTGAAGGATGATCTCAAAGATCTGCTCGGTGATGTTTGGAGCCAGCCCTAGGGACGGTTCGTCCAGCAACAAGAGCTTCGGCCGCGACATGAGGGCTCGCCCGATGGCAAGCATCATCTGTTGCCCCCCTGAAAGCCCGCCTGCGGCCTGGTTCCGCCGCTCGCCTAGGATCGGGAACAAGGTATTGATGCGCTCAAGATCACGATCGACTTCAGCCTTGTCATTCCGTTGAAAAGCACCGATCCGGAGGTTTTCTTCGACCGTCAACGTTGGAAAGACCTGACGCCCCTCCGGACAATGCGCAAGTCCAAGGCTCACAAGCTCGTCCGACCTCCGGTTTGTGACATCCACATCACCAGTGGGTGTCGTCAGGTGGATACGGCCAGATCGCGCGGGCAGCATCCCCGATATAGCTGACAATGTCGTAGTTTTTCCGGCGCCGTTAGCGCCTATGAGCGCAACAATTTCTCGGGCAGCAACGTGCAAGTCGACGCCCCATAGGACTTGGACGGCTCCGCGGTTGACGGCGAGACCCTCGACCCTAAGCATTTCCCTGCCCCTTCGTCTGCCGTAGGAGATCTCGACGCGTACGCCAGGCTGCGCCATCAGCAGCCGACCCCAGATAGGCTTCAATGACAGCTGGGTTGCTCTGGATATCCGCGGGTTTGCCTTCCGCGAGAACGGACCCGCGGCTCAGAACCTGGATGCGCTCAGCCACGCCCATGACCAAGTCCATGTCGTGCTCGATCAGAACAGTTGTCAATTTGAAGCGACTGTGGATTGCAACTATTGATTGCGCGAGGTCTTTCGTCTCCTGCGGGTTCATACCCGCAGCCGGCTCGTCCAGCAGCAGCAGACGGGGCCGCAATGCAAGCGCGCGCGCAATCTCTAACTTGCGTCGAAGGCCATACGGCAGTGTATCGGCTGATCGATCGCTAAGCCCTTCGAGACCAAAGATGTCGAGCAGTTCACGCGCTTGCTCGCGGCTCTCCCGATCTTGTCGGCTCGCCCCTGGAAGTGGCAGTAACCCCAGAACCTTCTCCTTAAGGGGAATATCGATGGCGACACGGACATTGTCCAAGACGCTCAGCCCCTTGAACAAACGGATGTTCTGAAACGTGCGAGCAATGCCTGCTTTAGCATATTGATCACTGCGCAGGCCGTTCATGGGCCGACCGGAGAAGATGATGTGGCCCTCAGTTGGTGGGAGTACACCCGAGAGCAGGTTGAAGACGGTTGTCTTGCCGGCACCATTTGGTCCGATCAGCCCTAGCAGATCGCCTTGGCGCAGCGATAGATTATAGTCCGAGACGGCCCGCAATCCGCCGAACTCCCGTGAGACGTTGCCGACCTCTAACACTACCTCAGCATTGTTGCTCAACTAGTCCCTCTTTTATTCCTGTTGGACGGGAATTGCTGCACCTGTAAGCAGTGTGCATGTTCCGTCTATCGCTTTGCTGGCACCGCCAGTGCTCGCCTGAGGATCGTCAAGTGCGCAACCATTGGCGAGATGCGCGTTCAATATTGTTGAATGACGAAGCCGCCATCAACCACGAGCGTTTGGCCCGTGATGTAGCGGGCTTCATCCGACGCAAAGAACACGATTACGTCCGCAATGTCCTCCGGCTCCCCTATCCGACCGAGCGGGATCGAGTCTGCCATTCTCTCCAGTTTCTCGGGACCTAGGGAATGCTCCTCGGACAGAGCCTGCGCGGTGCGGATTACACCGGGGGCGATGCCGTTGACCCGGATGCCATGTCGGGCGAGGTCTACTGCGAACCCGCGGACAAGGCCGATCACAGCCGCCTTCGCGGCGCAGTAATGGGCATGATCGTCCCAGCCATAGTTGCTGCCCGAGATGGAGGAGAGAGCCACGACGGCTCCACGCTTACGGTTGATCATACCTGGCGCCGCAGCACGCACGATTCGCATGATACCCTTTAGGTCAACATCCATCGTCCGGTCCCACTTAGCGTCCGTGAGCTCGGCAAGCGGGACCTTGTGGGCGATGCCAGCATTGGCAACGATCACGTCGATGCCCCCGTAGGCAGCCTCGACCTCCTTGACCACGCGATTGGTTGCAGCCGTGTCGGTCACATCAAGATAAGCAAAACGAGCGGTACCGCCCTCGGCCTCGATTTGTGCGACAACGTCGCGGCCCTCCGTTTCCAAGATGTCGGTGACAACGACGCCATAGCCTCTGCGGGCGAAGGCTATGGCGCATGCGCGACCGATGCCGATTCCCGCGCCTGTAATGATGACGGTCTTCTTGTCCATCACTTGATCCTTATAGCATAACGTCGCCGGAGTTCGGCCCGAGGGTCTGTCCGACAAAAAGAGAAGCTGAGGGGGACGCGAGGAACATGACCGCGGCCGCAACTTCGCTGGGCTCGCCATAGCGCCGGAGCGGAAGCTCAGCGAGTTTCGCGGCCTGCCATTCCGGCGATAGGGAGCGGGCGAGCTTCGTGTTGATTGGTCCGGGCGCGACAGCATTGACGCGTACCCCGCGTGAGCTGACCTCACGAGCGAGGGACTTGGTGAGCCCGATTACGGCTGCCTTCGCGGCGCTGTAGTGCGCAAGATCCACGCCGCCGATCTGACCAAGCTGAGACGAGATGTTCACGATGACCCCGTCCACTGCTTCGAGCATTGGCTCTATTGCGCGTCGGTTGGTGAGAAAGGTTCCACGCAGATGGACCGCGATCATGCGGTCCCAGTCCTCAACGGTAAGTTTCTCGAATGGGCTTTGGTGCAGGAAGCCTGCAACGTTGACCAGCAGCGTGCAACGTCCAAACTTGGCTTCGCACAAGGAGAAAATTGCGTCGACGTCCTCCGGCGAAGACACGTCACCTGTGATCGTCGTTAGGCGGTCAGACCCACCGCCGACGGAATCCAGCACCGATCGAAGCCCGCTCTCGTCCAAGTCCTGCGCGACGACTCTGGCACCGGCACCAATAAGAGCGACGACGATGGCCATACCAATTTCACCGCCGCCGCCAGTCACCACGGCAACATGTTCCGAGACTTCACGCATGATCTCACCTCTCGATAGGGGCAAGCGCCGTCCGGAGACGCTACCTGCCAACCGCGAAATCAGGAGTTCGGACCCTCCGGTGGACCGAAGCCCTGCGGGTTATAGGCCCAACCGGATTCCCGGCGCCGGTTCATGTAATCCACGAGGTAATGGACCAAGGCATCGCGCATAACTTCGCCCTTCTCGAGAGTCGCCTTGGTCGGATCGCCGGTCGCCCCATAAGCTGTGAGTTCCGAGAAGTCCCAGAACTCTTTCACGTTTCCATCGACTTCGGGCACCATGCCGCGGGCGTTTTCCATGTCAACGAACTGCGGGATCAGCGCAAGCCCGAGGGAGGTCTCACCTTCACCGCCATGACCGAGTCCGCCCCAAACCTCGAAGGTGTCCTTGGGCAGAAGGTTACCGGCGGTGATCCACCATGCATCGAGCGCTGCGATGTGCATCTCCGGATGCTCCTCGCGCACGACGCGCGCTGCTACGTCTATCGCCGTGATATTTCCATCATGCCCGTTGATGATGAGAATATGCTTGAACTTCCAATGCGCGAGCGAACGTAGGATATCGGAGATCAGGCGGATATTCGTATCTTGGCTGATCGTGATGGTGGCAGGCTTGTGACGATAATGATGGCTGAAGCCAAAATAGGTTGGCGGCAGCACTACTGTGTTGCTCAGCTTAGCGCCGACCGCCAGTGCCATCTCGTGAGAGAGCAAGGCATCGGTCCCGAAGGGAAGATGGTCGCCGTGGCTCTCGCATGATCCGACCGGCACAATGGCAGTATCGAATTTGCCCTCCTGGAAGGTACGTGTGTTCAATTGCTCGAAGCGGATATTCGTCATGGCGTAGTATCCTCCTTTGTCGTGCACCGCAGCAGCTGGGCTCAGGATGAATCGGCGGCGCCTGCTCCGGGAGCGGTCATCACTTGGTGTTAGAGATTGGGAACGAAGGTTGGGACGATCTTCGCAGCGTCGAATGGCTTTTTGCTCTCGGTTACGATGACGGTGACGCCTGTCACCGGCATGTGGTTTACGTCCGTGTAACTATATACGGTTGGTCGCTCGTGCCTTCCGAGCAAGGGCATCTCCGAACAACCGATGTCCGTAGCCCACCTAGGGTAAATCCCGTTATAACGATATTGAACAAGATATTCGGTGATCCTCAATCGTATACTCCATCCTTTTCAACTCTTACCTATCCCCTCGGGCCAACTTCAATCGAGCAAGCGGCATCAAAGCCAACAAGCGCCTGCACTGCAGAATGCAGTGACATGGCGCTTTTGCCGCTCGGCGACATCTGCCGTATTTTCAATTTAAGCCTAGGAGCAGCCGCAAAGGTATACAAGCGCTGATTTTGCCGCTCGTTCGAGCTTATGCGGCAGACGAGTCGCCTAATTTATTAATGCGCAGCAGAGGCTTATGAGAAGTTGAAGTAAACTGCTGCCAAGCCAAGCTCCCGCCCGGATTTCGATCAAAGTTTTCTCCCTGATTGTGCATGGGCGAGAGCCAATGCGGCAAAGAGAAACTCGACCTCACCGTGCGAAACGTCGGCAGCGCGTCTAACCGTGTGGAAACGCACTGGTCTGCTAAGCTGCCCCTGACCAACAGGGAAATCAGAAACCAAGACTTGAACAAGTCGCCTGAAGCAAAGGATCGAGGGCCTACCCTTCTTTTTATCCGCTGCGCCAGACGATTGAGGGATAGGACCTCGGTCCTGACTGTCACTGCCATCATAGCTTCACAGAAGAATACTGATCATCCTGTGAGAGCGAGCATGCTGGCGAAACGGCAGATCCAACAGAATTTTGAGGCTGCACATTCCTAATGTTTCGCCACGAAGCAGTTAATCGTTAATGACGTACTATACTTTCTATCATCACTTTTGAGCTACTGTCTCATCGATTGGAGGAGGAGACCAGAGCACATCTGTGAGACGCGCCACCCACTCCGCCACGCCCTGAGGACTTGAAATCAGATCATTTCGAATCTCGACCAGAATTGCTGGCAGCCCTCTGTCGGTGCCGTATACCGGCACCGCGTAATCCTCATCTCGGTGAATGCCGTAGGGCTCGTTCGACGCAATGTTGAGCGTAGGATCACGCGATAGGCCTGAGATCACAGCCTCGGCAAAGCGGCACGAGCGGTCGAACAGAATGCCTCCGTGCCAAGGCCGTGCAGCGCCGAGGAAGACGGGTGTGAAGCTGTGGATCGTAACCAGTCGGGTGCGTCGCCCCTGTGACCTCCGACTCTCGAGATGAGCCATGATGACCGAGTGAAAGGGATCGAAGATGATTTGCCTGCGCCGCTCGCACTCCGCATCGCTAAGACCCACATTGCCTGGAACATCGGTTGCCTCGGAGCGTACGGGCATGCTCGACCTGCAGCCGAAAGGCCGGTTCAGATCGACAAGCAGGCGTGAATAGGTACCAAGGAAAGCTGGTGCATCCAGAGCTTTGGCGAGACCTCGCGTGACTTCCGCTGCGCCAATATCCCAGGCGATGTGCCGCCGAAGATCCTCTGGCGACACACCGAGGCTGTTGTATTCCAGGGGAATGTGATTGGAGGCATGCTCACAGATCAGTACGATTTCCGAAGGCGCGGCCTCATTAAGAACCTCAATCGGGGGCCGCCAATCTCCCGAGTTCGCACTCGATACATCGGAGCGGAGTCTATCCATCAGTAAAGCCTCCTGTAGATAGCACAGATTTCAGCCATATCTCGACCTGCAAGGTTTGCCATCTCCGCCTGCCGTACGTTGATATAACTCTCTATGAATGCGGGCGCGAACCAACTCTGCACGGCTGGACTGGCGATGAAGGCCTCAAGCGCAGCCTCAAGCGTTTCCGGCAGTCGGACAAGGCCTTTCTCTGCACGTTCACTCTCACTCATCGTGGAGGGATCTCCAGCTACGAGTGGCGGTGCGGGGAGATTATCCTCGATGCCGTTGAGCCCAGCGCGCACGATCGCCGCGAGCGCCAGATAAGGATTAGCCGTCGCGTCCACAGCGCGAAATTCGACGTTGAACTGCTTTGTGGGATCGCGCCCGTCAATAGATACAGTCGGGCAGATGCGAAGCGTCGCCTCCCGGTCCCGCTCCGCAAGCCAGGTATAGGACGAGCTCCAGCTATGGGGCCTCAAGCGCAGATACGACGGCACGCTCGCGGCGGTGAGTGCTGTTATGGCAGGGAGATGGCGCAGGATACCGGCACAGAAAGCACCCGCGACAGTTGAGAGACCACCAGGCCCACCCGGAGCGTAAGTGACTGGCCGCCCCGCGGCATCCATCAGGCTGAAGTGGATGTGCACACCATTTCCGACGCCGTTCGGATCCGGCTTTGGGGCGAAGCTGGCCTTCGAGCCGATCATTCGCGCAACCTCTCGAGTGATCTCGCGAATTGCTATCGCACGGTCGGCAGCTATAATCGCCTCGGTAGGCGCATGGGTAATCTCAAACTGGTGCGCGCCGTATTCTGCTAGGATCATTTCGGGGTCAACGCCAGCCTCCTTCAGAGCGGCATGGAGCATAGGCGCAAACGGGTCTGCTCGTCGCAGAGCTTCGAAGGAAAAGGCGTGTGCGGCTGGTGCATCGCTGACCAGCTGGAACTCGTGCTCAAAGGCGACAAGCAGCGTCAGACCTGCCGTCTCCTTCAATGCGGTTAAGGCAGTCCTAAGGTAGGTCCGCGGACATCCCTGCCACGGCATTCCGTCAAGCTCGACGATATCGCCCATGACCATGTCAAAAGGAGTCGCTGCCCCGGTTTTATTTGTTGTGTAGCGGGCTTTTTGATCAGGCAGGATACGTAGATCGCCCGTTGAGCCCCACGGATTTGGATTAGAAATGGTATTGAAGGCCGTCAGGCAAAGATTAGCAGGAACCCAGCTGACGCCCGTGGTCGCCGTATCCAGCTGATCGGCTGGAATCGGACGGCCCCGTGTGATGGAGGCAAGATCGGTTGTGACAATGCTGACGAGCGGCGTGATGGAACTGGTATTCATCATTCACCCCTTGGGGTTACGACAGAGCATCAAAGCGGGACATGACGGTTTCGGTATCTGACACCCAACAATATCCTCCAAACGCCTTCAAAGCATTCTGATGCCGCTCCACGGTGGGCGCGGCGCAGGCGTCGGCCACGCAGGCTACAAGATACCCGCGGTCGGCTCCATCTCGAACGGTCATGTCCACGCACTGGTCAGTCAGGATACCGGCGACAACCAAGTGACGGACCTCAAGATTCTTGAGCAGGTAATCAATATTAGTCGAGTTGAAGACGCCAGATGACGTTTTCCGCAGCAGGATCTCGTCCCCAACCGGCGCAAGTTCCGGCAGCGGCAGCCCTTCCTTCAAGCTAGGAGGAATGTGAATGGGGGTCAGCTTATGATCCAGGGAACGGTCGCGGCCGTCCTCGGTGAGGCTTTGAATGATCGTATGCAGAACCTCGACCCCAGCGGCCCTTGCACTTTCCAAAAGCCGTTTCTGGTTTGGAACCACACGCTCTCGGATTTCACGATAGAAATAATGGTCGGCGGTCCAATCTGCATGATCAGGATCAAGCCCCGGCTCAAGCCAGATGCGCTGCATGTCGACCAGAAGGAGCGCGGTCTTACCCGCTTCAAACGGACCATCACGGCGTGGCAAAGGTTTAGTCATACTGGGCGCTCCTGCTGAGGTGATACCATACCTCGGAATCATCGCTCTCAGAGCAGCTTAACAGTTCCCGGTCGACAGCGGCAACGTATGAACTCTACGGAGTACCGTGCGATCACAAAGGCTTAGCTCAGCGCTGCTTTCAATCTAATGTGTGGTGACCGGAGCTGACACAGACTTGCCAGCGGCGCACGAACCCTGCGGCCCTGCCGGACGCTCGAACATGATACGATGGCCGCCAAGTGGGTGAAGGTCACGGCCACCCCGTTCCGCTTTGCGCCAGAAAGTAATCAAATCTTGGTCGCAGGGCTCACGCTACGGCCGCGAAGCCTTTAACAGATATCATATACCTCTGCCTCGACGCTCAATGACCCGGAGCCAGCAATGCTGAAACAAACTGACCCATACGCCGCCACCGCTCGATGAGTGAAGACCGGTTCTTGCAGTTGTGCGCCGACAAGCTTGAAGAGATGATCCTGGCCGGAGGCCCAGAGATAATCGCGGCATTCATCGGAGAGCCTGTGCTGGGCACGGGTAACATCGTGCCGCCGCAGCAGGGCTATTGGGAGAAGATCCAGGCCCTGCTGCAAAAGTGCGACACCCTGCTCATTTCCGACGAGGTCACCACGGGCTTTGGCCGTCTCGGCACGCTGTTCGGCTCCGACCATGACGGCATGAAGCCCAACCTGATCACCATGGCTAAGGGCCTGACCTCTGCCTATGCGCCGCTCTCGGGCGTGATCGTGTCCCAGAAGGTTTGGCGTGTGTTGGAGCAGGGATCCGACACCTATGGGTCGATCGGCCATCGCTGGACCTACTCGTCCCACCCGGCTTGCGCCGCAGCAGGTGTTGCCAAGCTGGAGATAGTGAACGAACTCGACCTCGTGGCCAATGCGGGTGAGGTCGGCGCCTACTTCAAGAAGGCCATGGCGGATGCCGTGGGAGACAACTGCTTCCTGGGCGAGGTCCGCGGCGAAGGCCTGATGGCCGCGATCGAGTTCGTGCGTGTCCAGGACGACTGGGTATTCTTCGATGCCTCCGAGAAGGTCGGCCCGCGCATCACGGCGGCCCTTTTGGACAAAGGTGTGATCGGCCGTGCCATGCCGCAGGGCGATATCTTAGGCCTCGCGCCGCCGCTTTGCCCGACCAGGGAGGAGGCCGACACGATTGTGGCCGCCACAAAGGACACGGTTGAGGCCGTGACGGCTACTCTCTAACCTACACGTCTATGACGGGCCGATGAGCAATCTGCCCGTCATGAAACTCATCATCGACAGCGACGCAAAGTCGAGACCATTTGGGAGACGCCTACATGCTGATCGGAGTGACGTCCGAGATTAAGGACAACGAAGCTCGGGTGGGGCTGATCCCCTCGTCCATCCATGAGCTGACCGCCCATGGCCATCGCGTCATGGTGCAATCCGGGGCAGGCCTCGGTTCAGGCTTTACCGATGAGGATTACCGGCTCGCCGGAGCCGAGATGGTTCATGGCCCGGATGAAATTTTCTCGCAAGCCGAGATGGTGGTGAAGGTCAAGGAGCCTCAGGCAGAGGAGCGTAAGCAACTGCGCCCAGGCCAGATCCTCTTCACCTATCTGCATCTCGCGCCGGACCCGGCGCAGACCAGCGATCTGATGGATTCGAAGGCCGTCTGCATCGCCTATGAGACCGTCACCTCGCCGTCCGGCGCGCTTCCCCTTCTGACGCCCATGTCCGAAGTCGCGGGACGGCTCGCGCCGCAGGTAGGAGCCCACGCGCTTGAAAAAGCGCAGGGCGGACGTGGCATCCTGCTGGGTGGGGTTCCGGGCGTGCCTGCGGCTTCCGTGGTGGTTCTGGGCGGAGGAGTCTCAGGCACTCACGCCACCACGATTGCCGTCGGCATGGGGGCGCAGGTCACTGTCGTCGACCGCTCGCCAGATGTTCTGAGGCGTCTTTCGAGCCAGTTCGGCAACGCGATCTCCACCGTCTATTCCACGCGTGCCGCAATTGCAGAGCTTGCACGTGAAGCCGATCTCATGATCGGCGCGGTGCTCATTCCCGGCGCCGCCGCACCGAAACTATTGAACCGCGATGTACTGCGCACCATGAGAAAGGGCTCGGTTCTCGTGGATATCGCGATCGACCAGGGCGGCTGTTTCGAGACATCCCACCCCACCACGCATTCGGACCCGACCTATGTAGTGGACGACGTCGTCCATTATTGTGTCGCCAATATGCCGGGTGCGGTGGCCCGCACGTCTACCTTGGCGCTCAACAACGCAACGCTGCCGTTCGTGCTCGCTGTTGCTGACAAGGGGTGGCGCGTGGCGCTGTCGCAGGACCCTTATCTGCTGGCTGGCTTAAACGTGTGCGACGGCCAGATCACCTGCCAGCCCGTTGCCGAGGCGCAAAACCTTCCTTACTCGCCAGCGCAGACGATGCTGGGCAACGCGTATGGGTAAGCGGCTAAGTGTTATGACGAGACGACGTGGACTGGTCCC
>DATHAU010000564.1:0-2115 GCA_035296545.1 Microvirga sp. | reverse complement strand
CAGGGTGGGGGTGTTGGCGCCACACCTTCATCGGCTATCGCTCACACCCCCACCTCCACCTCCTCCCCACAAGGGGGAGGAGAGCCCGTCGCGTCAGGCGTTGCTGACTTGCGCAAGAGGACATCCATTTCAGACAAGCCTGAGATGGACTGGGAGGAGAGCCCGTCGCGCTGCCTGCGCGGGACGAACCCATCCCGGGCGGGTGCGGGAAGGCCGGCCGAGCACGGCGATAACGTCGCGCCGGCTGGCCTCCCGGGGCCTGCGCCCCTATCTTGCCTGAAGACCCGAATCCTCGCGCAGAAGCCGCCGATGCCCGTTCGCCGCCTCGATCCCATCCTCGTCGACCGCATCGCCGCGGGCGAGGTGGTCGAGCGTCCGGCGTCGGCCGTGAAGGAGCTGGTGGAGAACGCCGTCGATGCGGGGGCGGGCTCCATCGAGATCGCCGTGGAGGCGGGCGGGCGCAGCCTGATCCGCATCGTCGACGACGGGCAGGGCATGAGCCCGGAGGACCTGGAGCTCGCGGTGGACCGCCACGCCACCTCCAAGCTGCCCGACGGGGACCTGTTCTCCATCCGCACCCTCGGGTTTCGCGGCGAGGCCCTGCCGTCCATCGGGGCCGTGGCGCGGCTTGCCATCACCACGCGAGCGGCGGAGGCCCCCGCCGGCTCGTCCATCGTGGTGGAGGCGGGCGTCAAGGGACCCGTGCGGCCCGCTTCCGCCCCCAGGGGCACCCGGGTGGAGGTGACGGACCTCTTCGCCGCCACGCCCGCGCGCCTGAAATTCCTCAAAAGCGACCGCTCCGAGGCCCAGGCGGTGGCGGAGATCGTCCGGCGGCTCGCCATCGCCCACCCGACGATCCGCTTCACCCTGTCGGGCGAGCACATCACCGCCTTCACCTATCCGCCGGAGGAGCCCGGCGAGCACGGCTTCCTGCGCCGCCTCTCCCGGGTCCTGGGCCATGAGTTCCACGAGAACGCCATGGCCATCGGGGTGGAGCGCGAGGGGGTGCGGCTCTCAGGCTTCGCGAGCCTGCCCACCTTCCACCGGGGCACGGGGGCGTCGATCCATTTCGTGGTGAACGGCCGCCCGGTGCGGGACAAGCTCCTGCTCGGGGCGGTGCGCGGGGCCTATGCGGACGTGATGGCGTCCGACCGGCACCCGGTTCTGGCCGTCATGATCGACCTCGACCCGCATGCGGTGGACGTGAACGTGCACCCGGCCAAGACCGAGGTGCGCTTCCGCGATCCCAATTTCGTGCGCGGCTTCGTGGTGGCGGCCCTGAAGGAGGCCATCACGCGCTTCGCCTTCCGGTCCGCCTCCACGGGGGGCGCGCGCACCCTGGAAAGCCTGCGCCCGGGGGGCGCGCCCGCGGGGTCGCTTCCCTCGCCAGGAGCGCCGCCCCTGCCAGGGGCGCTGCCCCCGCGTCCGATGCCGTTCGGGCATCGCGCCTCCGCCCTTCGGCCCGCCGCCGCTTTCGCCGGCTGGCAGGCGCCCCTCGATCCTCCTGCGGGCTCCCATGCCTCGGCGGGCCTTGCCGAGAGGCAGGCGAGCCTGCCCGATCTCATGGCGCCTTCCGCCGACAGCCGCGCCACCCTTGGCGAGGTCGAGCCGGATGCCGAGGAAGCGCCCCTGGGAGCGGCCCGCGCCCAGGTGCACGGCACCTACATCGTCACCCAGACCCGGGACGGCATCGTCATCGTCGACCAGCACGCGGCCCATGAGCGCCTCGTCTACGAGCGGTTGAAGCGGGAGCGCGCCTCGTCGGGCATCGCCCGCCAGCTTCTGCTGATCCCTGAGGTGGTCGACCTCGATCCCGTGGACGCCGACCGGGTCATGGCGGAAGCCCCCGCCCTGGAAAGCCTCGGCCTTGCCCTCGAGCCCTTCGGGCCCGGGGCGCTGCTGGTGCGCGAGGTCCCGTCCGCGCTTGCCGGCGGGCGCATCAAGGCCCTGGTGCAGGACGTGGCCGACGCCCTTGCCGAATGGGGGCAGGGGGCTGCGGGTCCCCTGGAGGAGCGTCTCGACGCGGTGCTCTCCCGCATGTCCTGCCACGGCTCCATCCGGGCCGGCCGCCGCCTGCGGCCCGAGGAGATGAACGCGCTCCTGCGCGAGATGGAG
>DATHAU010000563.1:0-2040 GCA_035296545.1 Microvirga sp. | reverse complement strand
TTCTCGCCCGCCGCGATCGGCAGCCCGCCCTCGCGCACGATGCGGGCGTGGCCCGCCGGATCGTCGGGAATCGTCGGCTCCTCGAGCCAGGTGAGATCGTGGGGCTGGAGGGCGCGGGCGGCGCGGATCGCCCCGTCGACGCTCCATTTCATGTTGGCGTCGACCATGAGCGGGAAGCCCGCGCCGAGATGCTCGCGCATGGCCTTGACCCGCTCCACGTCCTCGAACAGGTTGGCGCGCCCGACCTTCATCTTGATGGCGCGAAAGCCCTTGCCGAGATTGTCGTCGGTCTGGCGCAGGAGCTGGTCCAGGGGAAGGTCGAGATCGATGCCGCCCGCATAGCAGGGCACCCGGTGATCGTAGCCGCCGAGCGCCTTCCACAGGGGGAGATTGGCGCGCTTGGCCTTCAGGTCCCACAGGGCCATGTCGAAGGCCGAGAGCGCCAGCACGGTCGGGCCGCCGCGGCCGCCGTAATGGAGCGCCCACCAGGCCTTGTGCCAGAGGCGCTCGATCTCGTCGGCCTCCTCGCCGTTCATGATCTCCGGGAACTCGCGGGAGAGAACGGCGTCGATGGCGGCCCCGTTGCGCCCCACCGTGAAGGTGTAGCCCACCCCCTCGGCGCCGTCGGCGTCGCGGATGCGGATCGTGTTGAGCTCGAAGGCCCGCATCTCGCCGTGCATGGAGTCGGTGAGCACGGTGGGCAGGGGAATGCGGTAGAAGCCAGTCTCTAGATGGGCGATCCGGGGCATGGGTTTTCTCGTCAGCTCGAAGGTTTGTGTTCAGGTGCGGTCGTCCCGCAGCTCAGGCCGTCTCTTCCGCGCGCACGCTCAGGCGCGCCTGGATCGCCACGACGAGGAGCAGGAACGCGCCGCGGATGACCGATTGCCAATAGGCCGAGAGGCTGATCCAGCCGAGGCCGTTCTCGAAGTTGAGGATGTTGAAGATGAGGCCGAGGAGCAGCACGCCCGCCAGGGTGGAGCCCACGGAGCCGACGCCTCCCGTCAGGAGCGTGCCGCCCACCACCACGGCCGCGATGGCGAACAGCTCCCAGCCCACGCCCTCGATGGGCTGGCCCGCCCCGAACTGCGCCGCCAGGATCACGCCCGCAAGCCCCGCAAGGCCGCCGCTCGCCAGATAGACGAGCGCCTTCACCCGCTCCGCCGGCAGCCCCATGAGCCGCGTCGCATCCTCGTTGCCGCCGATGGCCAGGACCGTGCGCCCGAAGGAGGTCAGGTTGAGAACCAGCGAGCCCAGGAGATAGGCGACGAGCGCGATCCAGGCCGGAATGGGAAAGCCGAGGAAATCCCCCTGGCCCAGTTCCGTGAAGCCGGATTCGTAAGAGACGGAGACCGACTGGTTGCCGGCCAGCAGCAGGGCGCAGCCGCTCGCCGCCAGCATGGTGGCCAGGGTGGTGATGAAGGGCAGGATGTTGAGCCGGGTGATGATGAAGGCGTTGCACGCGCCCACCGCGAGCCCCGCCGCCAGGCCCCCGAGAAGCCCCGGCAGGACCCCATAGGGCGACAGCAGGGCCGCCACCACGCTGCCCAGCGCCGCCGTGGAGCCCACGGAAAGGTCGATGCCGCCGGTCATGATGACGAGGCACATGCCGAGCGCGATCAGCGCGAACATGCTGTTGTAGCGCAGCACGGAGAGCACGTTGAACGAGCCGAGGAAATTCTCGTAGCGCATCCAGCCGAACACCACCAGCGCCACGAGGGCAAGCAGCACCCCGAAGCGGCCGATGTTGCGGAGAACGTTGAGCGTGGCGGTGCTTCCCATCGTCAGCCTCACCGCTGGCCTTGCCGCTGGAGCCAGACGGCCAGCACGATGATGCCGGCCTTCGCCACCAGGGCCGCGGCGTCGGGCACGCCGTTGGCGAGAAGGGTGTAGCGGACGAGTTGGATGATGAGCGCGCCCACCAGGGTGCCGATCACCGTGGCGCGGCCGCCGGTGAGGAGCGTTCCGCCCACGGCCACGGCCGCGATGGCGTCGAGCTCCATGCCGAGGCCGACCAGGTTGGCGTCCGCGGCGGAGTTGCGG
>DATHAU010000562.1:0-3222 GCA_035296545.1 Microvirga sp. | reverse complement strand
AGATCCTAGCCCAGCAGCGGATGCGTGTCAGGCGTAATCAGGACAGGTTTTGCTCGACCTCGGTCAAGGCCGGCGGGGGATAGCCCTCGCAGCCGGGCACCTCGTGCGCGGGCCGCAGGAGGTACTTGGGCCGCGTGCCCTCGCGCAGCACCCCGACCAGGCCGTTCCTGGCCAGTAGCTCCAGCGCCTGCTGGGCTCGTCCGCGCGAGATGCCGGTGTACGTCTCGACGGCCTGGACGGACCAGGCGGTGGCGCGGTTGTCGCGGGCCGTACCCCGAGCCAGGACGAGGTAGGCCACGGCGGCGTTCAGACCGGACGAGCACGCCCTGGCCCAGGTCCGCCGGTCGACCGTGAAGAAGCCCCCACGGCCTGAGTCATTGGCGGTCGGGTCGGGACCTTCGCTCTCGGCGGTGTCGGTGAGCGTGCGTAAGGTCAACTTCTCAAATCCCTGAGGGTCTTCGTTCTACGTCAGACGAAAAAAGGGACGCGACCACTTGCTGGTTCCCCTTCTCTCCCTTAGCGTTTTGCACAACAGAACCGAGCAGACTATAGCAGAGTTCTTGATTGTAGCAAAGATGATAAGAAAATGGGCAGCTGCCGGAAGTCACTGCTGTAGAGTAGCGAGTCATTCAATGCGCGCTCTTGCCTGTCCTGAGAAGGAGAACTTGGCCGGATACTTGACAGATTGCCCTTTGGCGGCATCGGGAGCCGTCCAGAAGCTCTGGAAGCCGAGCATCGGCCCCATCCGACGCTTGGTGCGAAGTCGCTCGGCTAGGAGTGCGACGGCAGCGTTCACACCTTCACCTCGTTGGGTTCGTCGGGAGGCGGTAAGTTTGTTTCTGCGGTGACCGTAAGTGTCAATAGAGTTCTATTTATCCACAGGGCAGAGCGTTAAGAAAGATAAAATATCTATAGATATTTTATGAGTTAAAGGGTTAGGCGAAGCTTGATAACAAAATTCTACTTTTAAATCAACGACTAATGTAAACCATCCGTTCCTGATAGGCCAACGAATTGTTCCTGATAGGCCAACCGTTTACGTTCCTGATAGGCCAAGGGTTTCCACAGAAGGAAGCAGGGTATCCACAGGCCACCATGGCAAGCGAGAATCGGTCGTGGTTTTCCAGAGGAAAGCGCCAGATGTTCCTGATAGGCCAAGGATGAAGGGCGACTCGGGCCGCGAATCAGTTTCTGGAGAAGATCGGTCGGGTCAATCCTTGGCCTATCGGGAACGCATCGTGCGGTGGTAGGCCCGGGGAATCGGGATCTCGTATGCCGGGTCCGTCGGAAGAAGGTTCGAGCGCCGGACCATGCGCAAGGCCGGCTCCTGTTCGCCTCCCCTCTCCTCCCAAAGGAAAGCGAACTCGGGCACGTCGTTGGCTTCGGCGATGCGTTTCAGCTCGTGCTTAAAGCGCCGGTAGGTCCCTTCCGCTCCGGACTTCTCGAACAGGGTCGGTAGGGAGATCGCGAAGCCTGGCCAGCCGTGCCCGCCGGCATGCTTACGGGCGATGCGGTAGAGCCACCGTTCCCGGCCACCCGTGATGGTGAAGTACTCGGGCGACACCGCCAGCACTCCGCCATCCATGAGGATGCCTTCGTAGAGCCAGTCCGAGATCGTCAGACTCATGCCGCGGCTTTGGCCGGTGTCCTCGTCGGTGATGTCGGTATAGCCCTCGATCCAGCTGAACTGCCGGAACTTCCGTTTCCCCGTGGCCCGGATGTTGGTGCGCACGACCGTGGACTGGAGACGGTCGAGCGCAGAGCGCAGGCGGTCGTAGTGCTCTCCCCCAATTGGCCGGTTGATCGCCTTCAGCAGGTCGTAGGGATGGAACGGGAGGGTGCGCGGGATGTCGTTGACGGCCCGGTTCTTCATTTCGTTGAGGACGGATGCGGCCCAGATCAGGATGTCGGCGTCCCAGATCGTCGCCATGCCGTAATCCTGGTGGGGCTGGACCTTCACCCAGATCGACCCGTCCGCGCTCTGATAGTCGATAGGTGTCAAGCGCTTCCGCTTGGCCAGGCTCACGAAGGGCCGCTCCATCGTGTCGCGCTGATCGCGCAGCGGCAGCTCGGCGATGAATGGGATGAAGAAATCAAGCTGCGGGTCGAGCGGGCGGCGGGGACTCACTAGGAGGTCCCGCCCAAGGGTGCGATCTCGGGCTTGCCGTGCTTGGCGAAGAGATCGTTCAGCGCTTCGGCTAAAAGGTCCTGGATCGTGGTGCTGCGCTCGGCCGCGAGGATGCGTAGCTGCTTCTTCACCTCCGGCGGAAAATAGCCGGTAACGTTGCTTTTCCCGTCGCGGCCCGGCCGGAAGTAAGGTCCCCTGCCATCCTCTGATACGACTGGCTGGAGTCTAGCGGCGGGCGGCTCCCGCAGAACGGCGGCCGGATCGGCCTTGCTCTGCATTGCCTGCCGCAGGTCGGCGGTTCTCTTGACCATGTGCGTCCTCGTGTTGCGCTGGCAACTCCTTTAAGAGTTTGCTCATAAACTTGTAAACCTGTTCGATCTCCTGGGCAGCTTTTCCATCCGGGTCGTACTCGCCGGCCGTCAGCCCGAGCGCGCCGGCGTCGTTGAAGGCGGCGCGGTAACCAAAGGACACAGGACAGACCGGCAGAGTCAGCCCGCGAATGACATCTTCGGCCTGCTCCCGTTTGGAGCCGCGCGGCGGCACGCCGTTCAGGATCACCGCAATCGGCCTACCGCCGGCATAGCCGACCAGTTCGGCCGTCGTGGCGACCGTCTCCAGATCGTAAATGGCCGGCCGGCACGGGACCAGGACGAGTACTGCCGTCTTGGCAGCCTCCAGGGCCGCCTGCTCGGATCGCGCCGGCGTATCGATCAGGACCAGGTCGGCCCCCTGCCCCCGAGCCGCATCAAGGATATGACGCAGCCGTCCCGGCTGAGCTGAGATGATCACCGGTGTCTCGGCCTCGCGGCGGTCGCTCCAGTTGGTCGCGGTCGCCTGCGGGTCTAGGTCAATGACAGCGGCCGTCTTGCCCTGGCGCTGCGCCTCGACGGCGAGCGACAGGGCAAGGGTCGTTTTCCCGGTGCCACCCTTCTGAGCGATGATCGCAACCACCTGCATGGAGAACCATTGACCCTGTTGAATGGTTTAAGAGTTTACTCATAAACCATCTAGCCAGTTGACAATATGAGTTTGGAACTGGTTTGCGCGCAAACGCAAGGTTGGTGAGGGGTTTATCCCCAGCTTTTCGCGACAGC
>DATHAU010000561.1:0-7115 GCA_035296545.1 Microvirga sp. | reverse complement strand
CCTGAGCTCGCTCACCATCGGCCAGCAGCAGCTGGTCGCCACCGCGCGCGCCGCCGTGCGCGGCACCCAATTCCTGATCTTCGACGAGCCGACGGCCTATCTGACCCGCAGCGAAGCGGACCAGCTCTTCAGCCTGATCCGTCGCCTGCACCGGCAGGGCATGACCATCGTGTATATCAGCCATCGGCTGGAGGAGATCTTTCAGCTCGCCGACCGGGTGTCGGTGCTCCGGGACGGGCAGCTCGTGGCGACGCGGGCGGTGGCGCAGACCAACGAGCGCGAACTCATCCGCGACATGGTCGCCCGCTCCATCGAAGAGGTGCACTACAAGGAAAAGATTGCGCCGGGCGAGGTGCTGCTCGACGTGAAGGACCTGAGCGGGCCCGGTTTCTCCAACGTGTCCCTCACCGTTCGCCGGGGCGAGATCGTCGGCCTCTATGGGCTGATCGGAGCCGGGCGCAGCGAGTTCGCCCATTGCGTGTTCGGCCGGCAGCGGAAGACCTCGGGCCAGATCGCCGTGTTGGGCCGTCCCGTGGAGATCCGCCGCGAGCAGGACGCCATCCGCAACGGGATCGTCCTCCTGCCGGAGAGCCGCCGGGATCAGGGGCTCTGCCTCAACCTGGGCGTCGGCTTCAACCTGAACCTGCCGATCTTCAGGAGCCTGAGCCCCGGCGGCATCGTGCGCCCGGATCTGGAGCGCTCCGCCGCCGAGCGGCAGATGCGGGACCTGCGCATCGTGGCCGCCTCCCGCGGCGTCGACGCCATGACCCTGTCGGGCGGCAACCAGCAGAAGATCGTGATCGGCAAATGGCTGAGCCATGGGGCCGATCTCTTCATCTTCGACGAGCCCACCGTGGGCGTCGACGTGGGCACCAAGGTGCAGATCTACAAGCTCCTGGCCGAACTCCTGAAGAAGGGGGCCGGGGTGATCCTGATCTCGTCCTACCTGCCGGAGGTCTACGACCTGTCCGACACCTTGCACGTGTTCCGCGGCGGCCGGGTGGTGGCCACCCACCTGCCGGAGGAGAAGGTCGATCACGAGACCATTCTGACCGAGGCCATCGGCACATGATGTTGCAATTTTCGAGGGGGCGTTTCCATGGCTGAGGCCGTCGTACAGCCGGCGGGCGGAATGAGGGTCCGCTTCGGGTTTCTGCTCAGCCTCTCGCTGCTGGGGCTCCTGCTGCTCATGTGGATCGCCCTGTCGGTGTCCACCGACAGCTTCTTCACCGCCAACAATTTCGAGAACCTGCTGCGCCAGGCCTCCCTGTGGGCGATCATCGCGGTGGGCCAGACCTTCGTGATCATCACCGGCGGCATCGACCTGTCCGTGGGCGCGGTGGTCGGCCTGTCGTCCACCATCGTGGCGATGCTGCTCAAGGCGGGCGTGCCGATCTGGCTGTCCATCGGGCTGACCCTCATGTCCGGGGTCGCCATCGGGGCCTTTCACGCCTTCGGCATCCTCAGGCTCGGGCTGCCGCCGTTCATCATGACGCTCGCGACCCTGACGGCCCTGCGCGGCATCGGCCTGCTCATGACCAACGGCGCCACCATCTCGGGCTTCTCCACGGACTTCACGGGCTTTTCCCGCCTGTCCTTCGCAGGGATTCCATCCCTGTTCTGGATGGTGATCCTGGTGGCGGTTCCGTCCTATATCCTGCTCCACCACAGCCGCTGGGGGCGCTACATCTACGCGGTGGGCAGCAACTCGGAGGCGGCGCGCCTGTCGGGCATCAACATCAGCCGCACCATCTATCTCGCCTATATCCTGTCCGCGACCTTGGCGGCCTTCGCGGGCATCCTCACCGCCAGCCGCATCTCCATCGGCGTGCCGACCACGGGGGAGGGCTGGGAGCTGCAGTCGATCGCCTCCTCGGTGATCGGCGGAACGAGCCTTTTCGGCGCGGTGGGCAGCATCCCCGGGCCGCTCCTCGGCGCCATGCTGCTCACCACCATCAACAACGGCGCCAACCTGCTCAACGTGAACCCGTTCTGGCAGCGCATCATCACGGGCGCGCTGATCATCGTGATCGTCTATTTCGACCAGCTCCGCCGCCGGCGGCGGTAGTCCTCTCACACGCTGATGATGGCCTTGATCAGGCCGGATTTCTCATGGGCCCAGCGGGCCAGGGAGGCCGGGGCTTCGTCGAGGGTGGTGGAATGGCTCGCCAGCTCGTCGAGGGGCACCGATCCGGCGCGGATCGACGCGACCACGTGCTCGAAATCCTCCCGCTGGGCGTTGCGGCTTCCGATCAGCATCATCTCCCGCTTGTGGAACTCCGGGTCCGAGAAGGTGATGTTGTCCCTGACGATGCTCACCAGGACGAACACCCCGCCATGGGCCACGAGGCTGAAGCCGTTCTGAATCGAAGCCGCGTTTCCGGTCGCGTCGAAGACCGCGTCGAATCCGTCGTCGCCGGTCAGGTTCATGAGCTCCTCGTTCGAGCTTTCGCCCACGGCGACCCCAGCCCTGAAGCCGAGCCGCTGCGACGCAAAGGACAGGCGCTCCCGGCTCGTGTCGAGAAGGGTCACGTCGAGACCGGCGATGCGGGCGAAGATCGCGACGCCAAGCCCGATGGGGCCTACTCCGATGACCAGGGCGCGCGATCCGGCCTCTGCCTGGGAGCGGCGCACCGCATGGGCTCCGATGGCCAGGAACTCCACCATGGCGGCGTCCCGCAGGGACAGGCCCTCCGCCGGATAGAGGTTGTCCTCCGGCACGGCGATGCGCTCGCACATGCCCCCATCCGTGTGGACGCCGAGCACGCGAACTTGCGTGCAGCAATTGGGCTTGGCCCTGCGGCAGGCCACGCAGGCTCCGCAGGCGATGTAGGGATTGACGATGACGGGCGTGCCGGCCTTCAGCCTGCCGCCCTCCGAAGCCTCGGCCACGATGCCGGACAATTCGTGCCCCATGACCCGGGGATATTCGAGGAAGGGGTGCTTGCCCTCGAAGATGTGGTAGTCCGTGCCGCAGATTCCGATGTGCTTGACGGCGACCGTCGCGTAGCCCCTTGGAACCGGTCCCGGCTCCGGGCGGTCGACCACTTCCAGCCGTCCGGGAGAGTGACAGATGACCGCCTTCATGAGGGCCTCGCAGGTGCGTCGGGAAGCGTCTACTCGAGAGGGAGAACGCCGGTCTTGAGGATCAGGTTGCCGTAGAGCCTGCGCTCCCCGGTGGCGACGATGAAGGCCGCCTGCCTGGCCCGCTCGTAGAACGCGAAACGCTCCAAGGACTTCACTTCGAAAGGCCCCGCCAGATTCGTGACGAGATCGGCGAAGGTCTGGCAGATCGGCGGAACCGCGCTCGGATCGCCCACCACCTCCATGCGGAAGGCGGCTGCGTCCACGAAGGTATCGAGGGGCAGGTGGGTCAGGATGGCGTCGGCCGCGGCCACCGCATCGACCCCGTCGAGGCGAACGACCCGTGGGCCGAGGGAGTGGGACGGGAAGTTGGCGTCGGCGATGACCACCTCGTCCCCGTGGCCGAGGCTTCGGAGGGCATGGAGAAGGTCCGGGCCGAGAAGGGGATGTATGCCGCGCAGCATCGAGGGCTCCTTACTGGTTCATTGCAACATCGTTGAAGGCTCGCCAGGGCTCCTGCGGAAGCCTCGTATCGGAAGGATCGAGGTTGCGCCGCAGGCCCGCCGGCTTGGCCGCGCCGATCGGCACGGTGGCCCCACTGGGGTCGTGGAGAGGAAACGGCATGGCGATGCCCTCCATGGAGAGGTGTTCCCGATCCTGCGGCTTTTCACGCTGTCGATCCTCCCTGGCCATGCGATGGGCGCTCGCCGCGCAGCCGATAGAACGAACGGGCCACATCCCCCAAGATAAGCGTCCGTTCGCTCTCCGACAGGTGTGCAATGAAACCCCGCGCCTGGTCGAGCCAGGCGGAATAGGGCGCGGCCAGCTCGACCACCGGCCAGTCCGATCCCCACATGAGGCGCTGCGGGCCGAACACCTCCATCAGGTGCTCCACGAAGGGCCGGAGATCCTCCGTGCCGGTCCGGGGGCCCGCTTCGGTGAGCAGGCCGGAGAGCTTGCAGAACACCTGCGGGCGCCTGGCCACGGCAGCGATCCCCGGGGCCCAGGCCTCGAAGCCGTCCCGGCCCCTGGCGATCTCCGGCTTCGCCCCATGGTCCACCACCACGGGAAGATTGGGATAGCGGTCCACGAAGGCGACGAGCGCGTCGAGGTGGGGCGGCTTGACCAGGGCGTCGAAGGTCAGCCCCATGCGTTCGACGGCCGCAAGGGAGGGCTGCAGGCCCGGGCGCAGCATCCAGTCCACGTCCGGGATCGACTGGATCATCGGGCGGATGCCGCGGAACTTCGGGTTGCCGGCAAAGCGCTCCAGGTTCGCGAGGTGGCCGGGCTGCTCCAGATCGATCCAGCCCACGACCCCGGCGACGAAGTCGGTCCCCTCCGCGATGTCGAGGATGAAGGCCGTGTCCTCCAAGTTGGGCGCCACCTGAACGATCACCGTTTCGGATACGCCCGCAGCCTCGATCCGGGACCGCAGGTCCGAAGGGGCGTAGTCCCGGTAGATCGGCGTCAGGTCGGGGGTCGGCCAGTCGAACCAGGGCGCGCTCAAGGACCAGAAGTGCTGGTGCGAATCGACGATTCTCAAGGCTGTTCACTCCCTGCGGGACATGGGCTCATCCCGCCGCGCTCAGGCTGGGCCCGATCATAGCACTCGCGCCGACGCGGAGGCTAGGCAGGCGCATCCGGGATGCGGGGTTGTCCGCTGCCCGGCCTCGGCAGCCGGCGACCGGGGCTGCGGACGCATCCCGCGTCAAAGTTTGAGGCTTTCCCCAACATTGGGATTGCGACCGCCGACGCTTCTCACCATAGTCGCCTGATCGAAGGGCGCCTTGCCTCTCCCCCCACATGTGAAAGCCACCGGCATGATGTTCTCGACCCGTGACGCCGGCGCCGTGGATCGGCTCCTCCGCGAGGCCGCGAGGGTGGAGATCATGCCCCGTTTCCGCAACCTGTCCACCCACGAGGTTCGGCAGAAGTCCTCTCCCATGGACCTGGTGACGGACGCGGACGAGGCGGCCGAGCGGATGATCGCCAAGGGGCTGCTGCAGGCCTTTCCCCACGCGGTGCTGGTGGGAGAAGAGGCCACGGAGAAGGACCCCTCGCTGCTGACCAAGCTGGCGGATGCGGACCTGGCCTTCGTGATCGATCCCGTGGACGGGACCAAGAACTTCGCCTCGGGCCTCCCGCTGTTCGGCGTGATGGTGGCGGCCATCGTGCGCGGGGAGGTCGTGGCCGGCCTGATCCACGATCCCCTCGGGGACGACACGGCCATCGCGGTTCGCGGGGAGGGGGCCTGGATCGAGCGGCCCGGGGGCAGCCGGGTCGATCTGCGGGTTGCCCCGCCCGCTCCCGTCCGGGAGATGGCCGGATGCGCCTCGTGGCATCACATGCCGGAGCCGATGCGCTCCACCGTTGCGGCCAACCTGGCGGGATTCGGCGGCGCGGCCTGCTACCGCTGCGCGGCGCACGAATACCGGATGACCGCCGCCGGACATTCCCACTTCCTCGTCTACGCGAAGCTCATGCCCTGGGACCACGCGCCCGGCTGGCTGCTCCACCGGGAGGCGGGCGGCTACTCCGCCCGCTTCGACGGCTCCGCCTATGGGCCCGCCTCCCACGAGGGCGGGATCATCTGCGCTCCCGACCGGGACAGCTGGCAGGCCATCCACGAGACCCTGTTCAGGCCCGCGTAGGCCCCCTCAGCCGATCGTGGCGACGCTCATGTCGCCCTGCTCGGATTGACGCGGTCCGAACTGGGAGGTGCTGGTCGTCGGCCGCCCGGTGATGAGTTCCGCGCAGCGGCTTCCCATCATCATGGCAGGGGCGTTGGTGTTGCCCGCGTTGATGTTCGGCATGGCCGACAGGTCGCAGATGCGCAGGTTGTCGATGCCGCGCACGCGCAGCCTGGAATCCAGCACCGCCATGGAGTCGCTGGCGGTTCCCATCCGGCAGGTGCCGGCGGGGTGATAATTGGTTTTCACGAAGCGGCGGCAATGCTTCATGAGCGCCTCGTCGCTGAGATCGTTCGGATCGGGAATCGCCACCTGCTTGATGCGCTCCTTGAGCGGGGTCGTGGTGAAGGCGCGCAGGAAGAAGCGCTGCCCGTCCATCATGGCGCGGGCGTCGGCGGGATCCTTCAGCAGGTTGGGCGAGACCAGGGGCATGTCGTCCGGATTGCCGGAGCGCAGGCGCACGAAGCCGCGGGATTTCGGCTTCACCACCACGGTGGTGATGGTGAGCCCGTAGGTGTCCTGAACGAGGGTCAGGGTGTCCCGG
This sequence comes from Microvirga sp., assembly GCA_035296545.1. Taxonomy (GTDB): domain Bacteria; phylum Pseudomonadota; class Alphaproteobacteria; order Rhizobiales; family Beijerinckiaceae; genus Microvirga. Next base: position 797 of record DATHAU010000561.1, on the reverse strand, counting down.
TCGAGATACACGATGGGCACGCAGAAGGCCTGGATCGTCGGCTCCCCCTCGGGGTCGGTCGGGTTGACGAAGGCCCCGGCCTCCACGCCCGCCGACAGGATCGGGCCGCTGCCGAACAGCCTGAAATGGATGCCGTTGAGAAGCATCCGCCAGCCGACGCCCTGCTTGTAGTAGCCGTAGGGGCCGTTCGCCATGGAGATCATCGGCACCTCCGGGTGGTCGATGAGGTTCTCGCCCACGCCGGGAAGATCGGCGATGCAGTCGATGCCGTGCTGGCGCAGCTGGTCGGCCGGGCCGATGCCGGACAGCATGAGCAGCTGCGGCGTCACCAGGGCCCCGGAGGCCATAATGACCTCCCCGTCCGCATAGACCTGGTGGTCGGCGCCCTTGGCGTCCCGGTAGACCACGCCCACCGCGCGGCCGTTCTCGATCAGGATGCGGCGCACCCGCGACTTGAGGCGGATGGTCAGGTTGGGATTGTCGGCCAGGGGCGCCAGGAAGGCATAGGCCGCGCTGCTGCGCTTGCCGCGCCGGTTCATGAACTGATAGAAGCCCACGCCGCGCTGCTTCGGCCCGTTGAAGTCCGGGTTGTAGGGCTCGCCCAGGGCCTGGATCGCCTGCACGAACCAGCGCGACATGTCGTTGATGTGGCCCGGGTCGGACACCAGCAGGGGCCCGTCCGCCCCGTGCAGGTCGTTGTAGAGCCGGTTGTTGTCTTCCATGGTGCGGAAATGCGGCAGCACGTCCGACCAGCCCCACCCGGGATAATCGTTCTCCCCGTGCAGCAGCTCGTCCCA
>DATHAU010000560.1:0-6695 GCA_035296545.1 Microvirga sp. | reverse complement strand
CTTCTCCTTGCGCTCGCCCGTGCCCTTGTCCTTCCAGCTCTCCGAGGTGGCGATCCGCAGGTTCACCACCGGCTCGCCCGAGTTGAGGCGGCGCACCTCCGGGTCACGGCCCAGGTTGCCCACCAAGATCACCTTGTTCACGCTGCCAGCCATCGCGGCTCTCCTCATCCACCCGGGATGTTGTGGGGCCGGAGCGGCCAAGGGACAAGGCATACAGGGGGTTCTGCACAGATCTGTCCCCACCTATCGGCCGCGCCGGCCAGCCGCCACAAGTCAGTGGAGAGCGGCGCTTCGGCCCTGGAATTGACCTTCAAATACTGCAATCGCCAATTGATTTGTACATAATAACATGGCACTTGCGTTCTAGTTTGGGAGGAATCCATGGCTATCTATCGAGTCACGACGAAGAAAAAGGCCCTCAAGGGGAGCATCGAAGACGATTCTTTCTTCGGCTCGAAGTTCAAGGACATTTTCGATGGCCGATCCGGCGACGACTCCATCTACGGCGCCGAAGGCAGCGACAGCCTGACAGGGGGCGACGGCAACGATTCCATCTCTTCCGGCAACGGATCGGATAAGGTACTCGGCGGCCGGGGCAAGGACCTTGTCTACGGAGGCTTGGGCAACGACAGGCTCCATGGCGGCGAGAACAATGACACTCTCCGCGCCGAGGAGGGCAACGACAGCCTCTATGGCGACGCAGGCGGCGATACCCTCTATGGCGAGGTCGGAAACGACAAGCTCTACGGTGGTCTGGACGATGATTTTCTGTCCGGAGGACACGACGATGACCGCCTCTATGGCGACGCAGGCGCGGATAGCCTCCATGGCGACCTCGGAAACGACAAGCTCTTCGGTGGCCTGGACAATGATCTTCTGACCGGGGGAGACGGAAACGACCGCCTGGACGGCGGCAAGGGCGACGATTATCTGCACGGTGGAACCGGCAATGACTACCTGTCGGGCGGAGCAGGCGACGACACTCTTTACGGCCTCGATGGCGGCTTCAACGCACTGAGCAAGGACAGGCTCCTGGCTGGCGATGGCAATGATCGGGTTTATGTCGACGCTGGGGACAACGCTCTCGGCGGCAGGGGTGTAGATAAGCTCAGTGTCTCGTTTCAATCAAACTGGAACAGCTTTATAAAATATACGCTCGACTTCTCGAAGATTGCCGGGAAGAAGGTAGCCGACATCGGTTATGCCGGCATCAAGGTCGGGCAATTCGAGAAGGTCGACGCCTCCGTCTCCGACATGGATGTCGGAAGCGTCATCAAAGGATCGAAGGGCAACGATGCCATTGATGTCAGCGGCAAGTCCGGCGTGGTCAACGGCGGCGCAGGCGACGACAAGCTCTCGGCATCTTCATATGGCGACGATAGCTTGCCCGACGGGATCGTTGTCAATGGCGGGTCAGGCGACGACAAGCTGAGCGGCTCCGGCAACGTGACTCTCGTTGGCGGAAAGGGCGACGACCAGTTTCTCCTTGAGGAATCCTCATCATGCACGATTGCCGACTTCTCGGGTAAGGACTACTTCCTCGTTCACGTCGATGACCTCTATTACTTCGACTTCAATCTGGGACGATCTGTCTCGGCCGTTTTCGATGCGAAGAGCTTTCTCGTCGTCGGAACCGATCCAAAGGCCACCACGAACTCGGCGCAGATCCTCTACGACACGGACGACGGCAAGCTTTACTACGACCTCGATGGCACTGGCCTGAACTACGACCTCGAGCTTGTGGCAACCTTGGCCAACAAGGCAGCCCTGAAAGCTTCAAGCTTCGTTTTCATCGCCTAAGACAGCCGCCCTGCGAGGGCCCGCCAATGGCGGGCCCTTTTCTTTTGACTGAATGCCACCCATGGCTCCGCTTGCCCCCCGTACCCTCTTTGTTCTAGGATCACGCCCCTGGAATCATTCGCCGCATGTTGCGTCGGCGGAAGAGGCGTCACATATCCCGGAGCCGGCCTGACGAGGCCGGTCTTCTCCATCAAGGCATCGGCGGGCCATGGCTAAACTTGACGAATTGTTCAACCGCGCCAAGGCGGGCGATCCGAATGCGCGCGTGATCTCCGTGCGCGGGGCGCGGGAGCACAATCTCAAGAACGTCGACCTCATGGTGCCCCGGGACAAGCTGGTGGTGTTCACCGGGCTCTCCGGTTCGGGCAAGTCGTCGCTCGCCTTCGACACCATCTATGCGGAAGGGCAGCGGCGCTATGTGGAGTCGCTCTCGGCCTATGCGCGCCAGTTCCTGGAGATGATGCAGAAGCCGGACGTGGACCAGATCGACGGCCTCTCGCCCGCCATCTCCATCGAGCAGAAGACCACCTCGAGGAACCCGCGCTCCACGGTGGGCACCGTCACCGAGATCTACGACTACATGCGCCTGCTCTGGGCGCGGGTCGGCATCCCCTACTCGCCCGCCACCGGCCTGCCCATCGAGAGCCAGACGGTCAGCCAGATGGTGGACCGGGTGCTGGAGCTGCCGGAGAAGACCCGCCTCTACCTCTTGGCCCCCGTGGTGCGCGGCCGCAAGGGCGAGTACCGCAAGGAGATCGCCGAGTTCCAGAAGAAGGGCTTCCAGCGCCTCAAGGTGGACGGCGAATACTACGCCATCGACGAGGTCCCTGCCCTGGACAAGAAGTTCAAGCACGACATCGACGTGGTGGTGGACCGGATCGTGGTGCGCGCCGACATCGCCGCGCGCCTGTCGGAATCCTTCGAGACGGCGCTGGAATTCACCGACGGCATCGCGGTGATCGAATATGCCGACGACAAGGACGAGAAGGGCCAGCCGAAGCGCATCGTCTTCTCGTCCAAGTTCGCCTGCCCGGTCTCCGGCTTCACCATCCCCGAGATCGAGCCGCGCCTGTTCTCGTTCAACAACCCCTTCGGCGCCTGCCCCACCTGCGGCGGCATCGGGCACGAGATGCGCATCGACCCGGACCTGGTGGTGGACGAGACCCTGTCCCTCAAGCGCGGGGCGGTCATGCCCTGGGCGAAATCCACCTCGCCCTATTACGTCCAGACCCTGGAGGCGCTCGCCCGGCACTACAAGGCCTCCATGACCAAGCCCTGGGCCGAGCTGCCGGAGACGATCCGCGAGGCGATCCTCTACGGCTCCGACGGCGATGCGATCCGCATGTCCTATGATGACGGCCTGCGCGCCTACGAGGTGAAAAAGCCCTTCGAGGGCGTGATCCCCAACCTCGAGCGCCGCTACAAGGAGACCGAGAGCGACTGGGCCCGGGAGGAGATCGGCCGATTCATGGGCGAGACGCCCTGCGAGGCCTGCGGCGGCAAGCGCCTGAAGCCGGAAGCCCTGGCGGTGAAGATCGCCGCCTATGACATCGGCGACGCCACGGCGCTGTCCGTGAAGGACGCGCACGAGTGGTTCGGCGCCCTGTCGAAGAAGCTCACCAAGAAGCAGAACGAGATTGCAGGCCGCATCCTCAAGGAGATCCGCGAGCGCCTCACCTTCCTGGTCGACGTGGGCCTGGAATACCTCACGCTCGCCCGCGCCTCCGGCACGCTCTCGGGCGGCGAGAGCCAGCGCATCCGGCTCGCCAGCCAGATCGGCTCCGGCCTCACGGGCGTTCTCTACGTGCTCGACGAGCCCTCCATCGGGTTGCACCAGCGCGACAACGAGCGCCTGCTGGCGACCCTGAAGCGCCTGCGCGATCTCGGCAACACGGTGATCGTGGTGGAGCACGACGAGGACGCGATCCTCCAGGCCGATTACGTGTTCGACATCGGCCCCGGCGCGGGCATCCACGGCGGCGAGATCGTGGCCGAGGGCACGCCCCCCGAGATCCTGGCGAACCCGAAATCGCTCACCGGCAAGTACCTCACCGGCGAGATGAGCGTGAAGGTGCCGGGCAAGCGCCGCAAGCCGGACCCCAAGCGCATGATCAAGCTCGCGGGCGCGCGCGGCAACAACCTGAAGGACGTGACGGCGGAGATTCCGCTGGGCACCTTCACCTGCATCACCGGCGTGTCCGGCGGCGGCAAGTCGACCCTCGTGGTCGACACCCTCTACAAGGCGGTGGCGAGAAAGCTCAACGGCGCCCTGGAGCATCCCGCCCCGTTCGACCGCATCGAGGGGCTGGAGCACCTCGACAAGGTGATCGACATCGACCAATCCCCCATCGGCCGCACCCCGCGCTCGAACCCGGCCACCTATGTGGGCGCGTTCACGCCGATCCGCGAATGGTTCGCCGGGCTGCCCGAGGCCAAGGCCCGCGGCTACCAGGCCGGGCGCTTCTCCTTCAACGTGAAGGGCGGGCGCTGCGAGGCCTGCTCCGGCGACGGGGTGATCAAGATCGAGATGCACTTCCTGCCCGACGTCTACGTCACCTGCGACGTGTGCAAGGGCAAGCGCTACGACCGCGAGACCCTGGAGGTGAAGTACCGGGACAAGTCCATCGCCGACGTGCTCGACATGACGGTGGAGGAAGCCCGCGAGCTGTTCAAGGCGGTGCCCTCCATCCGCGAGAAGATGCAGACGCTCGCCCGCGTCGGCCTCGACTACGTGCATGTGGGCCAGCAGGCGACCACGCTCTCGGGCGGCGAGGCGCAGCGCGTGAAGCTGTCGAAGGAGCTCTCCAAGCGCGCCACCGGCCGCACCCTCTACATCCTCGACGAGCCCACCACGGGCCTGCACTTCCACGACGTGGCGAAGCTCCTGGAGGTGCTGCACGAGCTGGTCGAGCAGGGCAACAGCGTGGTGGTGATCGAGCACAACCTCGAAGTGATCAAGACCGCCGACTGGGTGATCGACATGGGCCCCGAAGGCGGCGACGGCGGCGGCCGCATCGTGGCCCAGGGCACCCCGGAGGACATCGCCGGGTCCAAGGAAAGCCACACCGGCCGCTTCCTCAAGGAGGTGCTGGCGCGCAGGCCCTTGAAGAAGGATCCGGCGAAGAAGGACAAGAAGGTGACGCGGCAGGCGGCGGAGTGAAGCGGCTTTCGGCGGAAGCCAGGCCTCTTCCTGCTCGGCGCCTTTAAATTTTCGCCTGCGCTGGAACAGCTTGACCGATCCGGCGGTTGACGTTTGGTAATAACGTCTCCGCGGGTCGGTCATCGTGCGGGCTTACGCATTTTCGTTTGTTCTTGCCCCTCTCCTGCTGGCTCTGGCGGCGGCAGGCGCCCTGGCGGGAACGGTCCGCATCGCGCCGCGGCTGGAACTCGGAATCCACACCATCCACTTCGAGGGCGACGTGGTCGCGGGCGATCTCAAGCGCATCCGGGACATCGTTTCGAAAGCCAGGTCCCTCCATCCTGGGGACCCGCTCTTCGTGTCATGGCACTCGAACGGCGGGCATGTTCACGAGGCGATCGAGATCGGGCGCTTCCTCCGCCGGGAAGGCATCGGAACCGTCCTGCTCCCGGATGCGATGTGCAACAGCGCCTGCGCCTTTGCCTTCTGGGGCGGCTTCGACCGGGAGAACCGCAAGGTCCGGCGCATCGTCATGGGCGGGGCGCGCCTGGGCGTCCACCGGTTCGCCTTCCTTCGCGAGCCGAAGCTCCCGTCCGGGGCCCCCATGGATCCCAATGTCCTGCTGGAGGTGCTCCAGGTCAATCTCGCCCGGACCATGGACTACCTGGACGAGGTGGAGGTTTCCCGGGAGATCCAAAGGAGGCAGCTCGCCACCAGCCACAGGGAGATCTATGTTCTGAAGCAGCGCGAGCTCGAAAAGAGCAGCGTTCTGATCGCCATGCCCACTCCCTCCGGATGGACGGTGGGGAATCCGGAAACCGCTGCGGTTTTCCTGCCGCCGGCTTTCAGGCTCAACCCGGCCTCGAAGGAGCCTGGCCCTGAGCCGCAGACAGCGGCCGCCGGATCTCAGGACGGACCCGAGCCCGAGGATCTGCGCGTTTCCCCTCTCTTCCCCTTGGAGAAGGTCGGCCATGATGCCACCGTGCTTCTGCCGGACGGACAATCGGCCCGCGGCCGGTGGATGTACGGCATGAGGCACGGCTCCGAATGCCTGGACGTGGACGTGAACCCCTCCCAGGGCTTCAACCCGCGCCTGGGCTTCAGCGTCAGCCTCTGCTTCGGCAAGCTCATGGCGGGCAGCATGGCCTACAGCCAGGATATCGCCTACGGTCCCATCGCGCCGAAAAGAGCGAGCCTGATCCTGCACGGGCAGGAAATCGAGATCCTGGGCGTTTCCCAAAGCAGCTTCATCTACCGGCCCCTCAGGCTGGAATGGGAGCGCCTCGCGCAGCAGTCTCATTTCGCCCTGGCCCCTTCCGGCGAACAGAAGCCCGGGCCGGAGGAGTTTTCCGCAATCCGGCTGGTCTTCGGCGGCAGCCGGGAGATCGACATCACGATCAGCCTGCCGGAGCCGGTTCACGCCTCCATCCGGCGCGCCTTGCCCGTATCGCGCAACGATGCCGCCCAAGACCCTCTCACCACCGGGTCCATCCGCGGGACAGGCGCGGCCCCTGAGCCGGTCGATGCGTCCTCCTCGCCCTGATCCACCGCCGGCGGAAATCTGCTGAACGTTGCCGCCCCTCCCGCCCGAAGCCATCCGTCGGAGCCCCGTCCTTACCGCCAAAGAGCCTGCTCCGGTCGCTTGTGCGCCTTGGCCGTGGGGCCGATCATGCGCGCCTTGACGATGGAGGAGACGATGGGTGCGACCGATGCGGCGTTTGCAGGCTCGATTCCTTCCCTCTACGAGCAATATCTC
>DATHAU010000559.1:0-3744 GCA_035296545.1 Microvirga sp. | reverse complement strand
CCCACCGTGGTGACCTTCTCGGGGGTGGCCTCCAATTTCGCGGGCATTCCGCTCGCCTTCGCGTTCCTGGCGACCCTCGGGCGCATGGGCCTGGTCACGACCCTGCTGATCTATCTCTTCGATTTCAACATCTACGGCGCGGGCTTCAATCTTCTCAGCTTCTGGGGCCTGGTGATCACCTACCTGTATTTCCAGATCCCGCTGATGATCCTGATCATGCTTCCGGCGCTGGACGGGTTGAAGCGGGAATGGCGCGAGGCCGCCGAGATCCTCGGGGCGAGCAAGTGGCAGTACTGGTCCCGGGTCGCCTTCCCCATCATCTGGCCGAGCCTTCTCGGCAGCACCCTGCTGCTCTTCGCCAACGCCTTCGGGGCCATCGCCACCGCCTACGGCCTCACCGGCTCGTCCCTGAACATCGTGCCGATCCTGCTCTATGCGCAGATCCGCGGCGACGTTCTGCACAATCCCAACCTCGGCTACGCGCTGGCCCTCGGCATGATCGTGATCACCGGGTTGTCGAACCTGGCCTATATGTGGCTGCGCCGCCGCAGCGAGAGGTGGATGCGATGAGGCAATCCAGACTCGGCGCCTGGCTCGCCTTCGCGTTCGGCGCCCTCTACTTCCTGGTGCCCCTCGTGGCGACCTTCGAGTTCGCCATGCGGATCCGGCGCGGGCAATACACCTTCGACGCGTTCACCATCGTTCTCACCGATCCGCGCTTCCAGGACACCTTCACCTATTCGACGGTGATCGCGCTGGCCACCATCCTGGTGGGCACCCTGCTCGTGGTTCCCACCGCCTATTGGGTGCGCCTGCGCCTGCCGCAACTGCGGCCCGTGGTCGAGTTCATCACCCTGCTGCCGCTGGTCATCCCGGCCATCGTCATCGTGTTCGGCTACCTGAGGATGTACAACTCCTCCTCGTTCCTGCCGCTCACCGACACGGAGATGGGAACCAACATCCTGCTGACCTTCGGCTATGCGACGCTCGCGCTGCCCTACATGTACCGCTCCGTCGATGCGGGCCTGCAGGCCATCGACATCCACTCCCTCACGGAAGCGGCCGAGAACCTGGGCGCGCGCTGGCCGACGATCCTGTTCCGCATCATCCTGCCCAACATCCGGGTCGCGGTGCTGAGCGGCGCGCTCATCACCTTCGCCATCGTGATCGGCGAGTTCACCGTGGCGAGCCTTCTCAGCCGTCCCGCCTTCGGCCCCTATCTCCAGCTCATCGGCGCCAACCGGGCCTATGAGCCGGCGGCCCTCGCCATCATCGCATTCGCCATCACCTGGGCCTGCATGGGCCTGATCCAGATCTTTGCGCGACAGGCGCCGGGCGCACGAGCCGCCCGGTGACGTCGCCTCAAGGGCCCCGTCATGTTTCTTGAAATCAGCAACCTGCGCAAATCCTTCGGCACCTACCACGCCGTTCAGCATTTCGAGATGAAGATCGACAAGGGCGAGTTCATCTCGTTCCTCGGCCCCTCCGGCTGCGGCAAGACCACGACGCTTCGCATGATCGCCGGCTTCGAGACGCCCACCACCGGCTCGATCCGGGTCAACAGCCAGGACATCACGGGCCTGCGCCCCAACCAGCGCAAGATCGGCATGGTGTTCCAGTCCTATGCGCTCTTTCCCAACATGACGGTCGCCGACAATGTGGCCTTCGGGCTCAAGGTGGCCAAGAAGCCCGCCGACGAGGTCGCCCACCGGGTGAAGGAGATGCTGGCACTGATCGGCCTGCCGCAGCTCGGCGACCGCTACCCGTTCCAGCTCTCCGGCGGCCAGCAGCAGCGCGTGGCGCTCGCCAGGGCGCTGGCGCCCAAGCCCCAGGTTCTGCTCCTCGACGAGCCGCTCTCGGCGCTCGACGCCAAGATCCGCGTGTCCCTGCGGGAGGAGATCCGCGCCGTGCAGCGGGAACTCGGCATCACCACGGTCTACGTGACCCACGACCAGGAGGAAGCCCTCTCCATGTCGGACCGGATCGTGGTGATGAACGAGGGCAGGGTCGAGCAGATGGGCACCCCGTTCGAGATCTACAATCGCCCGAGAACCCGCTTCGTGGCCTCCTTCGTCGGCACCCTGAACATCCTCAAGGCGACGGTGGCCGATGCGGCAGCGGGGCGCGTCTCGATGGATGGACAGGACCTCTTCGTGGCGACCGGCCTCGCCGGCATGAGAAACGGTGAGGCGTGTTCCCTGGCCCTGCGGCCGGAGGCCGTGCTGCTCGGCCAGCAGGGAGGCGACCGCAACCAGTTGAACGGCACCATCGGCGAGGTGAGCTTCCTCGGCTCGGTGGTGCGCATCCGCGTGCGGTTCCAGGAGAACATCATCTCCATGGACACCTTCAACAACCCCGGCATGAGCCTGCCGGAGCGGGGCCAGCCGGTCACGGTCAGCTTCTCCAGGGACGATCTGCTCGTGCTCGACGAGAGCGCCGGCAAGGCCGCGTGAAACGCCTCAGCCGGGAAGCCGCAGGGCCGCGGCTCCCAGGGCGATGACCACGCCCGCCGCCATGCGCGGGAGCCCGACGCGCTCCTTCAGGAAGCCGGCGGAGATCAGCATCCCGAACAGGATGGACGTCTCCCGCAGGGCCGCCGTGGTGGCCACCGGCGCGCGGGTCATGGCCCAGAGCGCAAGCCCGTAGGAGGCGAGCGTGCAGAACCCGCCCCCGAGCCCGACCACCCAGCGCGCCTTGAAGTAGCTCGCAAAGGCCGCCGGGCGGTTCCACGCGGTCCAGGCGAGCAGGGGAACGGCGGTGAGAAGCGACAGCCACAGGGTATAGGCCACCGACTGCCCGGAAAGCCGCGCCCCGATCCCGTCCACCAGGGTGTAGCTTGCGATGATGGCGGCGTTGCCGAGAGCAAACGCCGTCGGGGCGAGGCTGGGGGCGGATCGCCGGTACAGCAGGGTGAGCGCCAGCACGCCCGCGCTGATGGACAGGATGCCGATCCAGGCCCGCATGGTCAGGTGCTCGCCGATGAGCAGGCTGCTGGCCGAGGCCACGAGCAGCACCGCGGTTCCGCGCATGAGCGGGTAGGCGTAGCTCATGTCGCCGGTCCGGTAGGCCGCCGCCACGAGCAGGAAGTAGATCAGTTGCAGCACGCTCGACGTGAGCAGGTACGGGATGCTCTCCGGGGCGGGCAGGGGAAGGAACGGCAGCCCTATGGCCGCGATCACGCCTGCGCCCCCGGCGACCAGAACCGTGTCGAGAAACTTGTTCCGCCCCGACTTGATGGCGGCGTTCCAGCTCGCGTGAAGGAGCGCGCCGAGCAGCACCGCAAGGAGGGCGTCATTGGGCATGGCAGGACTGGCGCGCCAGAGACAAGGAGAGGAGCCGGCAAAGGAATCGGCGGACGGGAAGCCGCCCGATGACGACAATGCGCCAGCCGCCGACGGGAGCGCAAGGCAGGTTTGCGAGGGCGGGAGCATTCTTGGGCGAAGCGGATCCGGCGCGATGCAGACCGTGGGGCGCCGCAAGGGCCGGGGCTGTTCCCGTGCGGGCGGAAACGGCTCTAGCCGAACGCGGGGCGTGACTCTAAGGTCCCTCCGACCCTCTCCCGATCGACGCGAGACCATGACCGCCACTTCTGCCTCTCCCAGCGTCCTGCACGAGAAATGCGCCGGCATTCGCGGCCTGCTGTTCGACAAGGACGGCACCCTGCTGGACTACGATGCGAGCTGGCGGCGGGCGAATGACCGCGCCGCCAACTTCGCCGCCGGCGGCGATCCGGCGCTGGCGCAG
>DATHAU010000558.1:0-1930 GCA_035296545.1 Microvirga sp. | reverse complement strand
GTGGGGTGGTTCGACCGGGTGAAAGCAGTTGAGAGCCAGGCGCTGTAGCGGCCTTGGCGCTCTTCGCTGAAGCAGCGGAGCTTTGACCCTGCGACCCCCACCCCTGCCCCTCCCCGCAAGGGGGAGGGAAGAGCGCGCCTCATCCCGAAGACAATCCCTTTCTCAGGCTGGCGCTCGCCGGGGAGGACGGGCCGAGTCCGCTTCAAACCCCCAGCCGCCTCCGCCAATCCTCCGGCGCGGCGATCTCGCCGAGGCCGAGCCAGCGGGCCATCAGGCGAAGCTCGCTGCCCAGCGCCGGGGCGATCTCGTCGGGCGCGACCGATGCCTCCGGGTGGATCGAATGGACGATGAGGCGGCCCCCGGCCCGGTCCGCCTTGAGGTCGACGCGGGCGACGATCCGGTCGCCCAGCAGGAAGGGCAGGCAGTAATATCCGAATTCCCGCTTCTCGGCCGGGGTGTAGATCTCGATGCGGTAGCGGAAGCCGAAGAGCCGCTCCGTGCGGGTGCGCTCCCAGACGATGGGGTCGAAGGGCGACACCAGGGCCTGCGCCTCGATGCGGCGGGGCAGGCGGGCCCCGGGATCGAGATAGACCGGCCCGCTCCAGCCCTCGACCGTCACGGGAACGAGGTCGCCCGCCTCCACCAGCTCGGGGATGCGCGCCTTGGCGTCCTGCGGCTCGATGCGGAAGTAGTCGCGCAGGCAGCGCTCGGACGCGATCCCCAGGGAGCGGATCGACAGGCGCAGGAGCTCCCGCTGCGCCTCGTCCTCGGGCGGGGTCGGGGCGTTCAGGACGGAAGCGGGCAGGGCCCGTTCCGGCAGGTCGTAGATGCGCTCGAAGCCGCGCCGGGTCCGGGTGGTGACCTCGCCGGCCCAGAACAGCCATTCCAGCGCCCGCTTGCCGTCGCTCCAGCCCCACCAGGAGCCCTGTCCCTTGCCGCCGGCGGAGAGTTCGCCCGCCCCCATGGGCCCGCGCGCCTCGATCTCCCGCCGCACCTCCTCGATGAAGGGGCGCCTCTCCCGCCCGAACCGGGAAAGCCCCCCATAGGTGCCCTCCCCCCGCGCCGCCCGCGCCATGCGCCAGCGGAAGAGCGGGTGCAGGTCGAGGCGGATCAGGGAGGCCTCGTGCCCCCAGTACTCGAAGGCCACCCGTTTCTTCGGATGGTAGGCGCTGCGGTCGAGAAGCTCCCGCTCGTAGGCCCCGAGCCGCGAGAACAGGGGCATGTAATGGGCCCGCACCAGCACGTTGACCGAATCGATCTGGAGGAGATGCGAGCGCTGCAGCACCCGCGCGAGATGGCGCGCGCCCGACGCCTCGGGCCGGGCCTCATGGAAGCCTTGGGCGGCAAGGGCAATGCGGCGGGCCTGGGCGAGGGAGAGCTTGGTGCGGGGCGCCATGGGGGAACGATACCGGAACATGCACAGCTAGCGCGACGGATGCGGTTTCCGCAACCCGGTCGGGCCATGGTTATCCCCGGCGAAGTGCAGGAGGGTTGCCGGTCTATTTCGAGGCGGGCGCGACCTCTCGGCCAGCCTGCCGGGCCTCGCCCTGATCCCCCTCATGGCCGGCACCGTCTGCGGCGCCACCCTGTCGGGCCAGACCATGGCCCGGGTGAAGCACTACAAGCGGCTGCCGATGGCGGGCCTCCTGGTCGCCATGGCGGCCGGGAGCGGCGTCGACCTGGCCGATGTCTTCGCCTGGGTGTTCATGGCCACCATGGCGGGCTTCGGGCTTGCCCTGGCGTTCCTCTTCCGCATGGAGGAGCGGCCCCTGCGCGGCAGCGCGGGCCCGGCCGCGGAGGCCGCCGTCGCCGATTGATCACCGGTTCCGCCGGGCCCTCATGACCAGGAGCACCACGGCGAAAAGCACCATGAGGCCCGCGATCATCAGGCCCAGGGTCTCGAAGGCCCCTTCCACCCGCTCCGTGCCGG
>DATHAU010000557.1:0-5601 GCA_035296545.1 Microvirga sp. | reverse complement strand
AGGGCAGGACGGTGCAGGATGGGGCACTGCGCCTGACCCTGCTCACGACCGCCTGTGTTTCGCATTGGAGAGGGCCTACCCTCACCCCTACCCCTCTCCCACACGGGAGAGGGGGATCTGTCGCGTTTCCGCACTCCCTGGATCATCCTTCGAGACGCCCACTGCGTGGGCTCCTCAGGATGAGGTCTTCGAGACGCCCGCTTCGCGGCCTCCTCAGGATGAGGGGAGGGCGAAGGCCTACACCTCCACCCAGGCCGCCTTGTCCTTCGAGGAGCGCACCGCCGCGTCGATGAAGCGGACGCCGCGCACCCCGTGGTCCACACTGGGCACCTGCAGGGAGAAGGGGTCGGGGTCGCGGCCCTCCAGCCGCGCGGCGATCTGCTCCGCCACGTCCGCGTAGATCTGCGCGAAGCCCTCCAGGTAGCCCTCCGGGTGGCCGCCGGGAATGCGCGAGGCGGCGCGGGACACGTCGTTCGCGCCGTAGCCGTTGCGGCGGATGATCCGGGGCGGCTCGCCCAGGGGCGAGAACAGCAGGTAGTTGGGGTTCTCCTGCAGCCATTCGAGCCCGGCCTTTTCCCCGTAGACCCGGATGCGAAGCCCGTTCTCGAGGCCCGCCGCCACCTGGCTGCACCAGAGCATCCCGCGGGCGCCGGAGGCGAATCGCAGCATCATGTGGGCGTTGTCGTCGAGCCTGCGCCCTTCCACGAAGGTGTGCAGTTCGGCCGACAGCGACGCGACCTCGTCGGCCGCGATGAACTCGGCGAGGTTGAACGCATGGGTGCCGATGTCGCCCACGGCCCCCGCAGGGCCCGACCGGGCGGGATCGGTGCGCCACTCGGCCTGCTTGCTGCCGGTCTCCTCCACCCGGGTGGCGAGCCAGTCCTGGGCGTATTCCACCTGCACCACCCGGATCGCCCCGAGGTCTCCCGCCTGCACCATGGCGCGGGCCTGCCGCACCAGGGGATAGCCGGTGTAGTTGTGGGTCACCGCGAAGATCAGGCCCGATTCCCGCGCGAGCCCCGCAAGGCGCTCCGCCTCCGCCACCGTGGTGGTGAGCGGCTTGTCGCAGATCACGTGGATGCCCGCCTTCAGGAAGGCTTCCGCCGCCGCCGCATGGGCGTGGTTGGGCGTCACGATGGACACCGCGTCGATGCCGTCCTCCCGCGCGCTCTCGCGCTCGGCCATCTCGTCGAGGGAGCCGTAGATGCGCTCCGGATCGAGGAGCAGGTCCTCGCCCGAGAGCCGCGCCCGCTCCGGGTCCGACGACAGGGCGCCGGCCACGAACTGCCAGCGGTCGTCGATCCGGGCCGCAATGCGGTGCACCGCGCCGATGAAGGCGCCGCGCCCGCCGCCCACCATGCCGAGCCGCAGGCGGCGGTTCAGCTTCTGGTCCTGTGATGCCGTGATCGCCATGATGCCCTACCTCGCCGCGTCGATGCCGAGCATCCGCCGGTTGGCGGCCTCGTCGGTTCCGCCCGCGGCGAAATCGTCGAAGGCCTTTTCGGTCACGCGGATGATGTGGGCCGTGATGAACTCGGCTCCTTCGCGCGCCCCGTCCTCGGGATGCTTCAACGCGCATTCCCATTCCAGCACGGCCCAGGATTCGTAGTCGTACTGGGCGAGCTTGGAGAAGATCGCGCCGAAATCCACCTGTCCGTCGCCCAGCGACCGGAAGCGTCCGGCGCGGTTGACCCAGCTCTCGTAGCCGCCGTAGACGCCGATGCGCCCGGAGGGGTTGAACTCCGCGTCCTTGGCGTGGAACGCCTTGATGCGCTCGTGGTAGAGGTCGATGAAGGCCACGTAGTCGAGCTGCTGGAGCAGGAAGTGGCTCGGGTCGTAGTTGATGCAGGCGCGGGGGTGCCCGCCCACCGCGTCCACGAAGCGCTCGAAGGTGGCGCCGTCATGGATGTCCTCGCCGGGATGGATCTCGTAGGCCACGTCGCAGCCCGCGTCCTCATAGGCGTCGAGGATCGGACGCCAGCGCCGCCCCAGCTCCTCGAAGGCGGTCTCCACGAGACCGGCCGGGCGCTGCGGCCAGGGGTAGACGAAGGGCCAGGCGAGCGCGCCCGAGAAGCTCACGCTCACATTCAGCCCGAGATTTTTGGAGGCCCGCGCCGCCATGGTCATCTGGTCCACCGCCCAGGCCTGGCGCGCCTTCGGGTTGCCCCTGACCTCGGGAGCCGCGAAACCGTCAAAGGCCTCGTCGAAGGCGGGATGCACCGCCACGAGCTGGCCCTGGAGGTGCGTCGACAGCTCGGTGATCTCCATCCCGTGGGAGCGCACGAGGCCGAGGATCTCGTCGCAATAGGTTTTCGACTCGGCCGCCTGCTTCAGGTCGAACAGGCGCGCGTCCCAGGTGGGGATCTGGACGCCCTTGTAGCCCAGGGACGCGGCCCAGCGGCAGATCGCGTCGAGCGAGTTGAACGGAGCCTCGTCGCCGGCGAACTGCGCGAGGAAAAGGCCGGGGCCCTTCATGGTCTTCATGGGTGAACTCCCAGGGTGGCGTGCAAGGAAGAGAGACAGGCAAGGGTAAGCTGCTCAGGGGCTGGGCAGCTTGCCGTTGCCTCGCCCCTCCCGGATCGGGAGGGGCGAGAGCCGCGCCGCTTAGAACGGCGAGTTGGGGAAGTAGTGGTCCTTGGCGTTGTCCTTGGTGATCAGCTGGGCGTTGAGCACGTAGGTGCCGCGCATGGGGGCGTTGGTGTAGAAATGCGCCGCGGTGACGCCCATGGCGGTGGAGATCATCGAGGGCGGATAGGACACGTTGGCCGGGATCATCTTGTCCCCGTCCATGACCTTCTTGATCATGTCCTTCATGCCCGCGCCGCCGAGGACGAACTTGATGTCCTCGCGCTTGGCCTGGCGGATGGCTTCCATGACGCCGAGCGCCATGTCGTCGTCCGAGGCCCACACCGCGTCGATCTTCGGGTGCTTGGAGAGGAAGTCCTGCATCACCTTGAAGGCGTCGTCCCGGTTCCAGTTGGCGTATTGCTTGTCGATCACCTTCACGCCCGAGCCCGCGAGAGCCTTCTCGAAGTTGGTGACGCGCTCCTCGTCGATCACCGTGGGGATGCCGCGGAACACCACCACGTTGCCCTGCTTCAGGTTGTCCACGAAGTACTTGCCGGCCACGCGGCCGAACTCCGGGTTGTTGCCGGCAACATAGATGTCCTGGATCGACGGATCCTTGAGGCCGCGGTCCACCACGGTCACGAGGGTGCCGCGCTTCTTGACCTCGCGGACGGGGTTGGTGAGCTCGTCCGAGTTGAAGGGCAGGACCACCAGCGCGTCGATCTTCTGCGAGGTGAGATCGTCGAGGGCGTTCGCCTGCGACGCGCCGTCCGGCGAGGTCTTCACGATGACCTTGAGGCCCGGATAGCCCTTTTCCAGGAGCTTTGCGGTCTCCTGCGCGTGGTAGACCACGCCGCCGGTCCAGCCGTGGGTGGCGGCCGGGATCGAGACGCCGATGGTCACGTTCTTCTGCTGCGCCGCCGCGCCGGTGGCGACGCCCGCCGTCAGGCCCGCCGCGATTGCAAGTTTGAGTGCCGTTGCTTTCATGTGCTCCTCCCTGGAGATCTGCTGTCGGGCCCCTTGTCCGGGGGGCCCGTCCGGTTTCATCGCCCGCGCTGTAGTGAGCGCTGCACGAGCATGGCGATAATGATGATGGCGCCCTGAACCGCTCCCACGAGAAACTCGGAGACGAAGTTCGACAGCACCATGATGTTGGCGACGAGTTCGAGGATCACGGCGCCCACCACCGTGCCCCAGATGCGGCCGATGCCGCCGCGAAGGGCCGTGCCGCCGATCACCACCGCGGTGATCGCCTGCAACTCCCACAAGAGGCCGGTGGTGGGCGTGGCCGAGCCGAGGCGCGGCACGTAGACCAGCACGGCGATGCCCACGCAGATGCCCTGGATGATGTAGGTGAGCGTCCTCACGCGCCAGATCGGCACGCCCGAATAGCGCGCCACGTCCTCGTTGGAGCCGAGCGCCACCACGTGGCGGCCGAAGGACGTGCGGTAGAGAATGAGCGCCCCGACGGCGGCCACCAGCATGAAGGCGATGATGGGAACCGGGATCCCCAGCACGCTGCCGAAATAGACCGGGCGATAGAGCTCGCGCAGCTCCAGATTGCGCATGGTGATGGTGCCGCCCGCCGCCAGCCAAATCACCAGGGAGCGGAAGATGCCCATGGTGCCCAGCGTCACGATGAAAGGCTCGATGCGCCCGAAGGTGACGATGAGGCCGTTCGCCAGCCCGCAGGCGGCGCTCAAGCCGATGGCGGCCAGCATCCCCAGCGCCACGGTGCCCACGTCGGCGCTTCCCAGCGCGTTCAGGGTCAGGATCATGATGCCGGCGGTGAGCGCCGCCATGGAGCCCACGGACAGGTCGAGCCCGCCGCCCGCGATCACGAAGGTCGCGCCCACCGCGATGATGGCGATGAAGGCCGAGCGCGTCACCACGTTGAGCAGGTTCGACGCGGTGAGGAAGTCGGGATTGACCAGCGCGCCCGCGATCACCAGCACGATCAGGGCGATGAAGGGCGAGAGCGCCCGCATATCGATGCGGAACCTGCGCGCGGGGGCGTCGGTACGAAGGGCGTTGTCGGTCATGCGTGGCCCGCGGCGATTTCCGCCGCCCTTTCCTCATGGACGCCAGTGGCGAGATAGACGATGGAATCTTCCGACAGGTCCGCTTGCGCGACCTCCCCCGCCACGCGCCCGTTGCGCATCACCACGACCCGGTGGCACAGGCCGATCAGCTCCTGCATCTCCGACGAGATCACGATGACCGACAGCCCCTGCAGGGCCAGGTTGGCGATGAAGCGGTAGATCTGCTCCTTGGTGCCGATGTCCACGCCCCGGGTCGGCTCGTCGATGACGATGACGCGGGGCTCCACCAGCATCATCTTGGCGAGCAGCAGCTTCTGCTGGTTGCCGCCGGAGAGCTGCCCGGCGAGCAGATCGCGGCGGCGGGCGCGGATGTCGAAATCCTTGATGGCGGCGTCCAGCGCCCGGTCCTCCGCGCCCACGTCGATGAAGGACCCGCGGGTGAACTTTTCCAGGGCCGCCAGGGAGAGGTTGACGCGAAGGTTCTGCCCCAGGAGCAGGCCCTTGCCCTTGCGGTCCTCCGACAGGTAGACGATGCCGGACGCCATGGCCTCGCGGGCGTCGCGGAAATGAACCGCCTTGCCGTCGAGGGTGACCGAGCCCCGGCCGGGGCGCAGGCCGACGATGGCCTCGAACAGCTCCGTGCGGCCCGCGCCGATGAGCCCGCCGAAGCCGAGGATCTCGCCGCGCTTCAACGTGAACGAGGCATTCTCCACATAGCCGGGCACCGCCATGTCGCGCACCGCCAGGACGGTGTGGTCGGAGGCGGCGGCCGGCCTGTCCGGGTAGAGCTTGGACATGTCGCGGCCCACCATGAGCCGGGCCATCTCCATGGACTCCAGGCCCTCGATCTCGCGGGTGGCGATGTGCCGCCCGTCGCGCAGCACCGTGACCCGGTCGGCCACGGCCTTCACCTCGTTGAGGCGATGGGAGATGTAGAGAACCGCCACCCCCTGCGCCCGCAGCTTGCGGATGATCCCGAACAGGCTCTCGG
>DATHAU010000556.1:0-2124 GCA_035296545.1 Microvirga sp. | reverse complement strand
GGATCGGGGACGTTCTGCACCTGCGGCGGCTGCCCGAATTGTTCGTAGACGACGGCTTTCATGGCGGGCCTCTCGGGCGCGGCGGGTGGGAGGGGCGGTATAGCCGGTGGGTACCGGCGGGGCAAATGCAGCAGGCGCACGAGAGCCGCCTTCGGCATGGATCGCGGATCTCGCGTCGATCTGACGGGTTCCATTTAAGGGTGGATGTCCAAGCCTTCCGGCAAACGCTACAACATGCCCATGAAGAATCCCGTCACCCGCAACATTGCGTTTCTCCTTGCGATCTTGGCGGCGAGCCCCGCCTGCGCCCATCGCCCCTATTTCACAGATGTGGAAAGAATCCGGCTCCCGGACGGCGCCATGGGGGAGGCGAGGCTCCTCAACGGCGATGGGATCTTCGGCCCCGACCCCGTGCGCGTCCTCATCCTGGACGCCGGAGGCCGGCTGCTGGCGCGCAGCCGGAAATCGGTCCTGATGGCGCTCTCCTGCACGCAGGGACAATGCCTGATCTTCGATCTGCACAACGGCAAGGTTCTCGACCTGGAACCCTCGTCCTTCCGGCAAGGGGCCGTCGTTCCCGGCGTGGAGGATCGCGACGGCCTGTGGGATCTTGAGGACGGCGATGAAGCCTGGGGCTTCGCGCCCCGGAACCCGACGCCGGGCGAAAGGCTCAGGAGCTACGGGGTGCTGGTGCAGAAGAGCCCTCTGGCCATCACGATCAACGTGCTCGTCGGGATGGTCTGCGCGCTGATCATCCTGGTCACGCTCCGTCTTGGAAAAATGAGGCGGGCCCCGGTCTTCCAGACTGCGGCTGCCATCATCGGCATCCTGGCGCTGATCAGCGGCGGCTTGTTCCTCATCCTGCTCTCGGGCTTCGCCAGTTTTCTGGATGGGCTGTCGACGACGAGATGGCTGGGGCTGGTTGGGATGGGAGCCGGCGCCTTGCCTCTCGGGCTTAGAATTGCGCGGGCGCTTCGCGGTCAGCCCGGGACGGCTTGAGGACCGGACCGGGCAGCGGCATCATAAGGATGATCCAAGACATTGTTAAGGTTCCGAGACGCTGCCTGGAGGCGGGAATGTACCGTCACCTCGGGGACAAGATGCAAATCATTGGCGACCCTTTCCCGATTCCCTACTTAGGTCCAGGAGCGGCTACGACCTCAATCCCGAAGTCCGAGGGCTCCTCGTCGAGTTCCACAAGGCCATAAGCCAAACCGCTCTCGATTTCCTTGCGCTCCCGATCCGGCATGAATGAAAGCCCTTTGGTGAGGGCTTCTCTCCACGATGGTCCGCGCTTCCACGCTTCAGCGTAGGCCTCCGCCAGTTCGAAATGCCGGCGGGTCTCAACAAGAGCTCCCATCAGGATCTGGACTTGCTTCACGTCCTTGTTGCGCTTGAGGATGCCGTTGTCATCCGTCTGCCGCCTTGAGGCCACGATCAGCTTGTGGACAGCGTATCGTTCCGGTGCCGGAACCGTGACGCACACACCGCTCCGATGGAGCATCACCGAGCGGACGGGATCAATCAAGAGGAAGTCGAGGAAGCGGAGCGGTTGCGCGTAGGCTCCTCCGAGTGCTGGCATAGGTGCAGGCTGGCTATCGTAGTCGGACGATCCCGTATTCGGGGTGAGGAACTCGACGCGGTAGCGGTCCCTGTTCTCGAACGCAAAGGACTTGCGCGGGTCCGTCTGACCGGGGATCTCCCGGAACGTGGGATCGACCTTGTGGAGGATGTCCAGGATCGGAGGGAGCGTGTCGTCGACGGAGATCGAGATCCCGTGGAACTGGGCGAAGTCGGCATCACCCGTCTGGATGGCGGAACTGCCGAGCCTGACTCCGAGCAACCCGGCGTAACATGGGAATGCCACGGTTCCAACAAGGACGCCCCGAAGACGGAATATGCCGGCCGCGGCCAAGACCTCCACGATATCGCCGGCCATGCGGTCGGGCGCAGGCAGCCCGGATTCGCGGACGAGGGTCGAGACTAGCTTCCGGCGGGCTCTCCGGTCGTCCTTGATCCGGGTGAAATCCGCAACGCGCCTGGTGATTTCAGGATCGGAAGCAGGGCCGACATAGATCTGCTTGCGCCCTTCGGCCGTGGGGGTCTTGTGATACCAGTATTCCC
>DATHAU010000555.1:0-1858 GCA_035296545.1 Microvirga sp. | reverse complement strand
GCTTCGACTTCGGAATCGAGAGCCGCGGTGGCTTCGTCCAGAACCAGGATCGGCGCGTCTTTGAGGATCACGCGGGCGATGGCGATGCGCTGCCTTTGCCCCCCTGATAACTTCACGCCTCGCTCGCCCACATGGGCCTCGTAGCCCGCGCGGCTCATGTGGTCTTTCAGCCGCGCGATGAACTCCGCCGCATGGGCCTGGCGCGCCGCGTCCCGCATGGCCTCCTCGCCCGCTTCCGGGCGGCCGTAGAGGATGTTCTCGGCAATGGAGCGGTGCAGCAGCGAGGTGTCCTGCGTGACCACGGAGATCTGCGCCCGCAAGCTCTCCTGCGTGACACCGGCGATGTCCTGCCCGTCGATGAGGATGCGGCCCTCCTGCGGGGCGTAGAAGCGCAGGAGCAGGCTCGTCAGCGTGGTCTTGCCGACGCCGGAGCGGCCGACGAGCCCCACCTTTTCACCGGGCCGGATGGTGAGGTCGAGCCCTTCCAGAACGCCCGCATCGCCCTGCTCGGTGTAGGTGAAGTGCAGGCGCTCGAAGCGGATCTCGCCCCGGCTCACCACCAGGGGCTTCGCGTCCGGCGCATCCTGCAGGGTGAGCGGTCGCGCGATGGTCTGCATGCCCTCCTGCACCGAGCCCACATTCTCGAAGATGCCCATGACCTCGAAGGCCACCCAAGCCGACATGGAGAGAATCTGCGTCGAGAGCATCAGCGCCGTGGTCATGGTGCCCGCATCGATGCGCCCCTCGCTGAAGAGCCACACGGCGATGCCGCCCGTGGAGGCGAGGAAGACCGCGTTCAGGATCGTGAGGCTCACCATGTAGAGGGTGCTGACCCGCTGCTGGCTCATGAAGGCGCGGTCGAAGCGCTGGTAGCCCTCGCGGATGTACTCGTCCTCCTCCGTGCGCCGCCCGAAGAGCTTCACGGTGAGGATGTTGGTGAAGGAATCCACCACCTTGCCGGTGATCGCGGAGCGCGCTTCCGTCGTGGCCTTGGAGCGCGCCTGGATGCGCGGCACGGCCACGACCAGTTGAACGGCGTAGAGCACGAACCACACCGCCATGGGCAGGGCCAGGCGCCAATCCTGCGTGGCGAGCAGCCCGATGGAGGCTGCGCCGAACACCAGGATCTGCCAGACCGCGCGAGCGAAGGCGAGGATGCTCTCGCGCAGGGGCCGCGCGGTTTGCAGCACGCGGTTGGCGATGCGTCCGGCGAAGTCCTCGTTGAAGAACCCCAAGGGTTGGCGCACCACGTGCCAGTAGCTCTGCCAATGCACCATGGAGGTGAAGGACACCGCCAGGGTATGGTTGACGAGGAGCCGGAACAGGATGTTGCAGACCGGCCGCACCACGAGGATCACGAACACCATGGTGGCCAGCGCCGGCCCGGCCGCCTCCCAGACCTGCCCGGCCGGCGTCGAAGCGAGCACGCTGACGAGGCGCCCGATGAGGTAGGGAACCAGCGCCTCGGTGGCGGCGAGAACGAAGCCCAGCGCAAACAGCCCGATGAACAGGCCCTTGGCCTGCGAGACGTAGTGCCAGTAGAAGCCCGCGAGCGTGTTCGGCGGCTCCCGGTCGGGAGGCGGCGCGGTGGGGTCGAGACGGGTTTCGAAATAGCGGAACATTGCGCGCGGCTCGGGTTCGCCCGAGGCCGCCCGAGTCGAGACCGCTCCCGGGGCAGCGGTTCTAACGGCTTTCGCACCGTCAGGCGATCACAGGTTGCTGAGGGGCTGGTTTGCGCCGGAGGCTGGGACCAGCGCGAACAGATCGCCCCCGCCCGCTATCCCGTGTGGGCGTGTCGCAGGGCCGTGATGGTGCCATCCCGCAGACGGAAGACGGCGTCCTGCGGTTCGAGGAGGTG
>DATHAU010000554.1:0-2166 GCA_035296545.1 Microvirga sp. | reverse complement strand
AGATCGCGGTATTACCGCTCTCGATGGTGCCCGTATTGAGCACCGAGATGGTCTCGCCTGCATTTGCGTTCAGGACCACGGTATACCCCGAATCGCCTGACTTGATCACACCGGTGTTGGTCAGAGACGATCCGTTGCCATACAGGGTCACCCCTGCATCCGTGGAGACGATGCTGCCGCTGTTGAACACCTTGTTGTTGCTCGAGCCGGCCGAGCCCGCCACAATCCCCTTGAAGCCCTCCACGGTGCCCTTGTTCGAGAGGCTGTTGTTGGAGAAGTTGGCGCCGATGCCGATCCCGGTGGCTCCCGTGCCCTTCACCGAGCCCCAATTTTCCAACCAGTTGCCGCCGGACCCGAACATGAAGTCGCTCAGAAGGATGCCGCTCGTGCCCCCGGAGACCTCTCCCGTAGGGCCGATCATGACCCTGTTGCCGTTGGAGGCCATTCTGATCCCTGCAGAACTGGCACTCTCAACCGAGCCCATCAGAACCAGGAACACTTCGCCAGCAGGCAAGTCGCCGTAGATTCCGTGGCCGTTGGCGGCGGTGGAGCTGATGGTTGCGCCGCTGGCGAGCAAGACTTCATCGCCGAAACCGGAAACGCTGATCCCATTCCCTATCGCGTTCTGATAGGTGTTCTGATTGGCTGTGGTGACGGTAACGTAATTGGGCATGAGGCGCTCTTTGGCAGGAATCTGTCGTGCCGCACACTAGGCCCTCATGCTTCTTCCGGCTCGGCGTCAGACGATCACAACCTTTGCACAAGGCGAATCCATCCGCCTGGGAGACGCCGCCATTGCCACTTTCCCCGGCGGTTCCGCCTATCCGCCCGCCCCGAGCCGCTCGCCGCGATACACGCCCGACCTGATCCGCTCCCACCAGGAGCGGTTGTCGAGATACCAGCGCACCGTCTTGGCCAGCCCCGTCTCGAAGGTCTCCTGCGGCCGCCAGCCGAGATCGCGCCCGATCTTGGCGGGGTCGATGGCGTAGCGATGGTCATGGCCGGGGCGGTCCGCCACGAAGGCGATCAGCCCCTCCCGGGGCCCGATGCGGGCGTCGGGCGCGATCCCGTCCAGGATGGCGCAGATCGTGCGCACCACCTCGAGGTTGGTCTTCTCGTTGTGCCCGCCCACATTGTAGCTCTCGCCCACCCGGCCCCTCTCGGCGATCAGCAGGAGGGCCCTGGCGTGGTCCTCCACGTAGAGCCAGTCGCGCACGTTCGAGCCGTCCCCGTAGACCGGGAGCGGCCTGCCTTCGAGGGCGTTGAGAATGACCAGGGGGATAAGCTTCTCGGGGAAGTGATAGGGACCGTAGTTGTTGGAGCAGTTGCTCACCACCACCGGCAGGCCGAAGGTGTGGTGCCAGGCCCTGACCAGGTGATCCGACGCGGCCTTGGAGGCGGAATAGGGCGAGCGGGGGTCGTAGGCCGTGCTTTCCGTGAAATGCCCCTCGGCGCCCAGGGATCCGAACACCTCGTCGGTGGAGACATGGTGGAAGCGGAACGCGTCCCTCTCCGGGCCGGGCAGGGCCTGCCAGTAGCCGAGGGCCGCCTGCAGCAGGGTATAGGTGCCGACCACGTTGGTCTGGATGAAGGCGCCCGGCCCGTCGATGGAGCGGTCCACGTGGCTCTCGGCTGCCAGGTGCATGACGATCTCGGGGCGGAACGAGCGCATGATCTCCTGCACCCCGGGCGCGTCGAGGATGTCGGCCTGGACGAAGCCGTAGCGCGGGCTGTTCTCCACGGGCCTCAAGGAATCCAGGTTGCCCGCATAGGTCAGCTTGTCGAGCACGAGAACCTGATGGTCCGTTTCCGCAATGAGGTGGCGCGTCACGGCCGAGCCGATGAAGCCGGCGCCGCCGGTCACGAGGATGCGTTTGGCTGGGGTCTGTGCGGGCATGGGATCTCTAAAGGGCTGGAGGGGATCAGGCTGGCCGGGCGGCAGACCCGTAGGTGAAGGGCGAGGCGAAGCTCTTGAAGGCCGGCAGGGTCCTGTCCTTGTCGGACAGGATGGCCTCGTGCGGGGATATGGGCCAGTCGATGGCGAGGGTCGGATCGTCCCAGGCCAGGCCCGCGTCGCAATCCGGGGCATAGAAGCCGTCCACCTTGTAGGCGACCTCGGTGTCGGGCTCCAGGGTGCAGTAGCCATGGGCGAAGCCGTGCGGCACG